>DATCIC010000032.1:0-4481 GCA_036508025.1 Rhodoferax sp.
CCGCCCGACGGTGTGTCTTACATTGCCTGCGTGCAGCAGCGCGCCACGCGCGACTGACAGGGCTGCGAAAAAAAGCCGCTTGGAGTCAAGCGGCTTTTTGAGATGAGCGGGTTTGTTTTATTTGAACTTGGCTTGCGGCAAGGTTTTGAGCACACCCGGCAGTGAGCTGACGTAGCCTGCCAGTTCTTTCAGTTCCGCATTGGAGAATTGCTTGGCCACGCCCCCCATGATGGGGTTGCCACGACCCCACAACGCCTTGCCTTCGGTTTTGTAAGACTTGAGCGCCACAAACAGGTAGTCGGCATGCTGGCCGGCAATTTTGGGATAGGTGGGGTCAATCGGTTGGCTGAAGTTGGCACCATGGCAAGACACGCAGTTGCCTTTTTGCAGCAGCGCGGTGACTTGGGCCGAGCCTGCGGCGGCTGGGCCCGGTGTCGGCGCGGCTGGCGTCTTGTCATTCGCTTCATAATAGGCCGCGACATCGGCGATGTCCTGATCACTCAGGCCAGCGGCAATGCCGCGCATGGTGGGGTGCTTGCGATCCCCCTTTTTGTAGGCACTGAGGGCCGACACAATGTACCTGGCGCCCTGGCCTGAGATCATGGGAACCTTGTACACCTCTGGGAAACTGGATTGGTAGCCTTGGATGCCGTGGCAGCCGATGCACATGGCGATTTTTTTCTCGCCCGCTTTGGCATCACCGGTGAGGTCCTGCGCGTAAGAAGAAGTAGCCGTGATACAAGCGAGCAACAAGACAGACATTGGCGACAGGAATTTATTCATTTTGTTGGGACAATCAACCAAAGTTTGAGATAGATCAGAGAATTATTATATCGGTCAACTTTCTTTTACGACACTGCCGTATCCCCCAAATCAAATCACAACCATGAAATTCAACGGAACAAAAAACTACGTCGCCACCCCGGATCTGATGCTGTCGGTCAATGCCGCCATCACGCTCAAGCGGCCGCTGCTGGTCAAGGGGGAGCCCGGCACCGGCAAAACTATGCTGGCCGAAGAAGTGGCCGGCGCCTTGAACATGCCTTTGCTGCAGTGGCACATCAAATCGACCACCAAGGCGCAGCAGGGCCTGTATGAATATGACGCGGTCAGCCGCCTGCGCGATTCGCAGCTCTCCAGCATCGACGGCGGTGAACGCGTCAAAAACATCCACAACTACATCCTCAAGGGCGTGCTGTGGCAGGCTTTTACCGCTGACGAGCCGGTGGCCCTGCTGATTGATGAAATCGACAAGGCCGACATTGAGTTTCCGAACGACTTGCTGCGCGAAATCGACCGCATGGAGTTTTATTGCTACGAAACCCGTGAGCTGATCAAAGCCAAAAACCGGCCACTGGTGTTCATCACCTCGAATAACGAGAAGGAATTGCCGGACGCCTTTTTGCGCCGCTGTTTCTTTCACTACATCAAGTTTCCCGATGCCGACACCATGCGCAGCATTGTCGATGTGCACTTTCCGGGCCTGAAAAAGGAGCTTCTGAGCGCCGCCATGAAGACGTTTTACGACGTACGCAACTTGCCGGGCCTGAAAAAGAAGCCTTCCACCAGCGAGCTGCTGGACTGGCTCAAGCTGCTGCTGGCCGAAGACATTCCCCTTGAAGTGTTGCAAACCCCGGCTGACAAAGTGGCGGTGCCACCGCTGGTGGGCGCACTGCTGAAGAACGAGCAGGACGTGAGCTTGTTTGAAAAATTGGTGTTCATGCAACGGCATAACCGCTGAAGCACAAGCCCAAAAACCAGAGATCGAATATGGCATTTGTTGAAGCTGTCACCCTGGCCGCACGCGGCATCAAGTTGGCCCCGCTCGCATTGAGCCATGAAAGTATGTAGAACTTGCACTCTTCAAAACATCATGCTGATTGACTTCTTCTACACCCTGCGTTCGGCCAAACTGCCGGTCTCCGTCAAGGAATTCCTCACCCTGCTCGAAGCGCTTAAAGAGGGTGTGGTCGGCCCCAATGCGCCCGAGCCGCAGAGCGCCTTTGAGCCCAGTGGCTACAAGATTGAAGACTTTTACTACCTGAGCCGCGCCACGCTGGTCAAGGACGAAAAGCACTACGACAAGTTCGATCGCGCCTTTGCCGCCTACTTCAAGGGCGTCGAGAACATTGCCGACTTCAGTAAAGAAGTGCCGCTGGACTGGCTGCGCCAAACGCTGGAACTCAACTTAAGCCCCGAAGAAAAAGCCGCCATCGAGAAAATGGGCTGGGACGAGCTGATGGAGACTTTAAAGAAGCGCTTTGAAGAACAATCGGGCCGCCACGAAGGCGGCAGCAAGTGGATCGGCACCGGCGGCACCAGCCCTTTTGGCCATGGTGGTTACAACCCGCAAGGTATCCGCATTGGTGGCGCGGGCAAAAACAAGAGTGCCGTGAAGGTATGGGAGCAGCGCGCTTACAAGGACTACGACGACACCCAAGAGCTGGGTACGCGCAACATCAAGGTGGCACTGCGCCGCCTGCGCAAGTTTGCCCGCGAAGGCCACGAAGAAGAGCTGGACCTGGACAACACCATCAAGTCGACGGCGGCCAACGCGGGCTACCTGGACATCAAGATGGTGCCCGAGCGCCACAACAACGTCAAAGTGCTGCTGCTGATGGACGTTGGCGGCACCATGGACGAGCACATTGCACGGGTGGAAGAGCTGTTCAGTGCCAGCAAAACCGAGTTCAAGCACCTGGAGTTTTATTACTTTCATAACTGTGTCTACGACTTCATGTGGAAGAACAACCGGCGCCGCTTCAGTGAAAAGTTTGAGACCTGGGACATCATCCGCAAGTACAACAAAGACTACAAGCTGATCTTCATTGGTGACGCCACCATGAGTCCCTATGAGATTTTGCAGCCCGGTGGCAGCGTGGAATACAACAACGAAGAGGCCGGGGTCGAATGGCTCGGGCGACTGACCAGCGCCTTCCCCAAATTTGCCTGGATCAACCCGGAGCCCCAAGGCGTGTGGCAGTACCGCCAGAGCATCAGCGTGGTCCAGCAACTCATGAACCAGCGCATGTTCCCGCTCACCCTCAAGGGGCTGGAAGACACGATGCGACTGCTGACCAAATGAGGCGGGCGCTCGCCGCCATGCTGGCAGCCGTGATGCTGGCGGGCGCACCGACATGGCTACGGGCACAAGAGACGACGTCCAGCGCACCCGTTGCCGCGTCAACGCCCGACGTGCCAGCTTCACCGGCGCAGTCGGCGTTCGAACTCACCATTGAGGCACCCGATGAAATTCGCGAGCTGTTGCAGCGCCATCTCGAACTGTTGCGCTACCGGGCGCTGACGGACCTGAGCGACAGCGAGCTGACGCGCTTGTTGCTAGATGCCGACCAGAACGCACGGGAACTGGTCGCCACGCTGGGCTACTTCTCACCGGACATCAAGTTCGAGCAAAAAGCGTCCAGCAGCGGCGCGGCAACGCGCTTGTTGACCTTGAACGTTGTGCCCGGCGAGCCGACCCTGGTGGGTGAAGTCGAGGTCGAGTTCAAGGGCCCGATCGCCACCGACCCGGCGGCCGACCGGCAACGCCAGCAGATTGAAAACAACTGGTCATTGCGAACGGGCATGCGCTTCACGCAGGCCCGCTGGGCCGCCGCCAAGCAGCAGGCGCTGCGCCAACTCAGCAGCCAGCACTACGCCACCGGACAACTCGGCAGTAGCCTGGCGGACATTGATCCGGTCGCCCGCAGCGCGCACTTGAAGGTCACGCTGGACTCGGGCCCGGCCTATCAGCTCGGTGCGCTGGTGATCAGCGGACTGGAGCGCTATGACGCCGAACTTGTGACGCGGCTGGCACGCCTGCCCGCTAACGCCAGCTACGACCAGGCCCAGCTGGTGGCCGCGCAACAGCGCCTGGCCGACAGTGGCTATTTCGATTCGGCCTTTCTCTCGCTCGACACGTCGGGCGACCCCTCTAGCACGCCGGTGTTGGTGCAACTGCGCGAGGCGCGTCTGCAAAAGCTGGTGCTGGGTATTGGCGCCAGCACCGACGGCGGCGCCCGCCTGTCGGTTGAACACACGCACCACAAAGTGCCGGGCATCGGCTGGCGCGCGGTCAGCAAGCTCATCATCGACCGCGAGACGCGCTCGATCGGCACCGAGCTCACCTCCCGGCCCGACGCCGACAACTGGCGCTGGGTCACGGCTGCCCAGTTGCAAAGCCAAAAACTGGGCAGCTTTGACGTCCACAGCCAGAGCCTGCGCGGCGGGCGCAGCCAGATTGGGGACCGGATTGACCGCAATTACTACCTGCAATACGACCGGGCCGACACCACCAGCGCTGATGCCAGCGCACCGGCCATGGCCTCCGCGCTGAGCGCCAACTACGCCTTTACCCTGCGCAACTTTGACAGTCTGCCCTTTCCCAACAGCGGCTGGGGATGGGGCGCGGAGGTGGGCGGCGGCAGCACGCTGGGCGCTCAACGTGACCCGTTTGGCCGCGTGCTGACGCGTGCGCTGGG
>DATCIC010000033.1:0-5141 GCA_036508025.1 Rhodoferax sp.
ACAACCACAAGAGATTGCACTCGACGTTGGGCTATGTCAGTCCGATGACGTTTGAGCAACGCTGGACAGCGGCCCAGCAGCAAGACAGGAAGTCCGCATAATACGTGGCTTAAGGAGTATGGAAAACAGGGGCAAGATCAATTCAATGCTTGAATCTTTCCTGAACATCCTTGCTCGGAAGAACAGCAGTGATATGAATTTCGGTGGCTACCGTGCCGTGGCAAAGTACAAACCGTATCACTCAATACGTCGAACTTCTGATGTAACAACTGAAGTTATCTCGCACCTAGATGCAGGCAAGATCGTGATACTTGACCTCTCTGCTGGTCCCGTTGAAATTCGAACCGTATTGTCAGAGCGAATTGCCCGCCAAATCTTTGAACGGCAAATGGCAACAATGCACGCGGGTCATGTACCCAAGAACGTTGTTCTGTTTGTTGAAGAGGCACACAACATCATCGGGAAGAAAGCCGAACTTACTGCGACTTGGCCACGCATAGCCAAGGAAGGTGCAAAAGCGCGAATTGCATTTGTTTACGCGACGCAGGAACCGTCATCGGTCCACCCCAACATTCTTGCGAATACTGAGAACTGGTTCGTTACTCACCTTAACAATGATGATGAACTCAAGACGCTTGGCAAGTTTTACGACTTCAGCGACTTCATTGGTTCGCTCAAAGCTGCGCAGGACGTTGGATTCGCGAGAATAAAGACACTGTCGGCGCCATTCGTCATTCCAACCCAAATCAAACGGTTTTCTCCTGAAGAGATAAAGCAACGTATTGCGGAAATTAAGGCGAACGGGAGCACGTAATGCCTTACGACCGTCAGACCGCAGGCAAAGGCGGCCATGCAGACTTCGTTCGAAATCCGGATGTACAGGCATTCCTGGCCGAATGTGACTACATGCGCCCTCCAAGCGACAGCGAAGCCCAGTCGATGGCTGCGACTTTTGCCAAGGCGCCGGGTGGTATGCCGCGGCGGCTACCCGAATACGTTGTAGCTTCAGATGCGAGCAAAAGCGACACCCCAATCAATGACAAACTACCGAGCACGCAGATTGGCTTCATCAAGGTTAGTCACGTACTCATTGAAATGTCCAAGTACGCTGATCTCATCGACCCGAAAACACGATTCGTTGACCCATTCAAGGCCGCTGACCTTCATCGAAATGCATCGCCAGTTACCTATACGTTGCCGGGAAGCAATATCAGATTTCAACATGCCAAGACGGTTAAGGACGGGTTTCGTCGCGCCGTTTTCAAGCAACTGAATTCAGACAAAGCAAATGGCGGTCCAAGCCGGCTTGTTCTGACAGACACTCTCCTTGCGTTGAACGACGGTCGAATCTCTCTTGAAAAGTGTTCGTCGTGCGGTGAAGCCGGTAACTATGGGTTTGATTCCAGCACGTTGCAGAGCGTCTGCCCCATTTGCGGGGAGCCAGTCTTCTTGACTGACTGGTTGCGACTGCACGAGGATATCTCTGACTTCGGGAATAACGCCAGTGCAATGACGCGCATGATGAATGCGGTTGAGCATTTATTGCTCGCGGGGCTTGTGTATCAGGTATTTAGGGCAGATGCACGAGCACTGTCAAAGATGGCATTTGTCATGGATGGGCCCTTAGCAATTTTTGGTCAACCCGCCAAACTTCATGCTCGAATCATGTCTTTGCTGCAATTCGTAAATTTGCGACTGCGCGAACTGAAACTTGAGCCTTTGCTTATAATGGGTCTTCAAAAAACCGGCGAAGTAATGGACCATGCGAACTTACTCAATAAGTTCTTGCCAAACGGAGTCCTCAGAATACTTGACGACGAATACCGCAACAAATACATCAAAGGCAGCGACTTAGCTTCAAGTAATTTCGGCAATGAAACTTACTACGGTCAGGACTTTTTATTTAAGACAGAGCGAGGCCGTATCTTTAATTTCGCTGTTCCATATCCCTTTGCAACCAAAGCCCGCTCGGCCGAGCAAAGTGCTTTTGCAACTGCCAAAGTGGAGATGGAGAAATACGGCTCACTCATTGAGCGCGCCTGTGATTTGATTCGACATTTCGAGCTTGATTTGTACGATAGCGCGATTGTTCCGGTTGCGCTTGCACATCGACATGCGTCGATAAGCATTGTGCCCGGTGGAAGGGTGTTGGACATCATTACAAAGACCGGGTTGGCATCTGACTTTAAGGCTGGCAAGTAAACACTGCAGAGCCGTGAACATGGCAGCATCCCAATCATTCAATCTTCTTGCAATCGTCGCCGTCGATCCAGCACATCGCGTTCGCTGTCAGCAGCCCCATTGCGGGCATAGCGTCTACGCAAGAATTCATGTCGTTGAAGAAGCTGGTCAACTGCATGTGTTGGGCTCTGACTGTTTTGCAAAACGGTATGGTGAAGGTCACACAACGGATTTTCGTGGTCACGGTTCTACTGGCGGGCGGGTGCTGACCGAGGCAGAGCGTGAACTACTTTTGAACAACACGAAAGCGCTTTTGGCCCAATTTGACGCAGAACGCCAAAGGGGACTAGAGATGGCAGAAGAAAAACGCCTAAAAGAACGCGAGTTGGCCGAAGCCAAGTTAATCACTCTGCGTGAACTGTTTGCGACAAAACAGGCTCAGTTTAGATCATCACAAATCCGGAGTCCAGACCCCCTGCAGCAGCCAATGATCGATCCAGAGCCGCCGCCAGTGGAAGTGATCCCATTGCCAACGTGGGCCATCCTCAAGAAACCAAATTCCTCATTCTTCGCTTATAGCATGGGTAACAACCAGTGCTGGGTACTCATGCAGTCGGCCAGCCATGCTGGGTGCTTCATCGCCCCGGCACCAACACCATTTGAGTCTTGGGATGAGGCGTTACCTTCTAGCCTTGGGAGCGTGGACGTAGGGCGCGAGGTTTATGTGAGTGACAGCAACATTAATGCTCTGGTAGCTTGGTTTGCATCGCGCTGCACCAATGGCAGTCGTATAGATAGCGATGCAGCGGCGATTCAACAATTCACGATGGGAATATGTAAATCGAATGGCACTTAGCGTCTAGCCGTTAATCAAACGGTCGTTTTGGAAGGGTCGGCTACTGACTCCAATGCAGCGTAAAGAGTCAGTCACCAGTGACCGGTATCTGGAAGTCCATTTTTTGTTTTTAGCAGTAGTTCAAGAGCCGAGAGGGACTGGTGCGTCACGCCGCGGAGGGAGTGTCGAAAGTCTGGCACCTCAGCTGGGTAAACCGTCTGGCCAACGATCAGTTTGCTCACTCGACCCAAGAATTAAGAGTAAGTTTTTCATGTGACATTTTTGTGAAGATGGAATGTCATTTGGCCGAATAAAGGAGGAAAGATCTGTATTTTCTTTCTGAAAACATACCAATCGTCGGACAAAGTGATGACAACAATGATCACTAGGACAACGAAAAGCCATCCAGCCAGATGCGCTCATCAAGTTGTTGAGCTGATACGGTGATTTCCAGGTCACATCGATTTCGCAGAATGTACGCCAGCGCACAGATGCCCGGCGGCGATCCCTGGATAATGCTCCCATAGCGGGCAATCGTTCTGTCATGCGTTATTGATGTGTTTCCGGGGCCGCCCTCTTTATCCGCGGGCCCTCGGCATGGCGCTGATCGCCTGCATGACTCTTTCCGTTTGATTGGGTACTTCTGTTCGGGAGACGTACATGGGTTTGCCAACGACCACCTTGATGCCTCCTCCGCGCCCGGCGGCTTCCGGGGACGGGAGCGCCGTGCAGATTTCCGATCAATTGCTGGATAAGGCGCGTGCCGATCAAGAGACCGTCCTCAAAGAACTTGCCTCGCGGCTGGGCGGCTTGACTCAGGCGGAAGCCGATTCGCGCTTGAAACAGGTCGGGTCGAATGAGATCGCCCGCGAGAAGCACCAGTCAGCCCTGATGCGCCTGTTGAGCAACGTCAAGAATCCGTTGGTTCTGCTGCTCACGGCACTCGGTGTGCTTTCTTATCTAACCGGCGATCTGCGCGCGACGGCGGTGATCTTCGTAATGGTGGTGCTGGGCGTTGTCTTGCGTTTCGTCCAGGAAATGCGGGCCGATAGCGCTGCCGAAAAACTCAAGGCGATGGTCAGCAATACGGCGACGCTGCTGCGCGACGGTAAGGAAGCCGAGGTAGCGCTCAAACTGCTGGTGCCAGGCGATATCGTCCGCTTGGCGGCCGGTGACATGGTCCCCGCCGACGTACGCGTGCTTTCTGCCAAAGATTTATTTCTCAACCAGTCGGCGCTGACCGGCGAATCATTGCCGGTGGAGCGAAAGGCCGATGCCGCTCCTGCCGATGTCGATAACCCGCTGGAACTGCCCAATATCTGTTTTCTCGGTTCCAACGTCGAAAGCGGCAGCGCAACTGCCGTCGTCATCCACACTGGCGACAAGACCTACTTGGGGTCTCTGGCCACCAGTATCGTCGGGCAACGCCAGCCGACCAGCTTCGATAAAGGCATCAACAAGTTCACTTGGCTGATGATCTATTTCATTGCCGTCATGGTTCCAACCGTTTTCCTGATCAACGGGCTGATCAAGCACGACTGGCTGGAAGCTTTCTTGTTTGCCATGGCGGTGGCGGTCGGGCTGACCCCCGAGATGCTGCCGATGATTGTGACGGTCAATCTATCCAAGGGGGCTCTGGCGATGGCGCGCGAGAAGGTCATTGTCAAACGCTTGAACGCCATCCAGAATTTCGGGGCGATGGACGTGTTGTGCACCGACAAGACCGGCACACTGACGCAAGGCAAGATCGTCCTGGAAAAGCATATGGACGCGCAAGGCGACCCCAGCGAGAAGGTGCTGCAATACGGCTATCTGAATAGCTACCATCATACCGGCTTGAAAAATCTGCTCGACGAGGCGATTCTCGCCCACGAGGAACTGGAGGAAAGCCTAAAAGCTAAAGAGCTATACCGCAAGATCGACGAAATTCCATTCGACTTCGTCCGCCGCCGGATGTCGGTGGTCGTTGAAGACAAGGCCGGATTGAATACCTTGATCTGCAAGGGGGCCGTCGAAGAAGTGCTGGGCCTGTGCACCCGGGTGGAAGTCCAGGGAGAGGTCATCGAGATCTTGTCCGAGCACGATGCCAAGCGTCGCCAGATCGCCGACGACCTGAACGCTCAGG
>DATCIC010000034.1:0-2502 GCA_036508025.1 Rhodoferax sp.
GCCCAGGTCCAGGTTGATCAGACCATGGTAGCGGCCAATACCGTGGGCCGAGTGAACCACCGGGTCGCCGATGTTGAGCTCGCTCAGGTCTTTGATGAGGGCTTCAACGTCGCTGACCTGTTCCTGCTTTTTGCGCCGTCGCGTGGTGGGGCCGGCGGCAAAAAGTTCGGTCTCGGTGACGAAGTCGATGCCCGCTTCCAGCCAGCCAAAGCCCACGCTCAGGCTGGAGGTGGCAATGCCGATCGGCTCATCGCTGCGCTCGAATTCGGCCAAGGAGTCAAACGCGGGCGGGTCGAACTGGCTGTTGTGCAAAAAGTCCAGCAGACTGGCGCGGCGACCTTCGCTCTCCGCCAGCACCAGGGTGCGCTGCTGGGTGTTGCGGATATGGGCTTTCAGGCGGGCGAGCGGGTCTTCGGCACCGCGCACCACGCTCAAAGGCGGCAGCGCTTCAAACTCGGCATAAGCGCTGGCAGTGTCCAGGGCGGGCCGCAAGGCCAGTTGCGCATGCTGATTGACCCGCTCGTAAAACTGCTCGGTGCTTAAAAACAGCGTCCCCGGCGGCAACACCGGGCGGTCCGGGTCGCCTTGCACCAGCCGGTAGCGCTCACGCGTGTCTTGCCAGAAGTGGGCAAAGGCGGGCTCCAGGTCGCCGTGCAGCACCACCGTCGCAGCTTCGCCCAAATAGTCAAACACGGTGGCGGTGTCGTCAAAAAACAGCGGTAGGTAGTACTCAATGCCGGCGGTGGCAACGCCGTTGCCGATGTCTTTGTAAATGCGGCTGCGGGTCGGGTCGCCGTCCAGCAGCTCACGCCAGCGGTTGCGAAAGCGCGCGCGGGCCTCGTCGTCCATCGGGAACTCGCGCCCGGGCAGCAGGCGCACTTCGGGCACCGGGTACAGGCTGCGCTGGCTGTCGGGGTCAAAAGTGCGGATGCTGTCGATCTCGTCGTCAAACAAATCAACGCGGTAGGGCACGGCACTGCCCATCGGAAACAGGTCAATCAGGCCGCCGCGCACCGCGTATTCGCCCGGGCTCACCACTTGTGTCACGTGGCTGTAGCCGGCCAGCGTCAGTTGGGCCTTGAGTTTGGCTTCGTCGAGTTTTTGTTTGACCTTGAAGTGAAAGGTATAGCCCGCCAGAAAAGACGGGGGTGCCAGCCGATACAGCGCGGTGGTGGCGGGCACCAGTACGACATCGGCGCCGGTTTCTTTGTTGCGCTGGCTGATGCGCCACAAGGTCGCCAGGCGTTCGCTGATCAGGTCCTGGTGCGGTGAAAAGCTGTCGTAGGGCAGGGTTTCCCAGTCGGGGAACAGCACACAGCGAAGCTCGGGCGCAAAGAACGCCATCTCGTCGATGAGTCGCTGCGCGTCCAGTGCATCGGCCGTGATGATGGCCGTGACTTTGTGCTGGCTCTTCTCGCGCAGCCCGAGTTGGGCCAGCAAGAGCGCATCGGCTGAGCCAACCGGGCGGGGCAGGGTGAAGCGTTTGCCGGGGATGAGTTTGGGTAATTCCATGAATGCAGGGCCGGTGGTGGCTAAAGCGCCAATGCGTGACAAAAACGCCAACACCCTGCGCGACGTGAGCCAGGGTGAATTGGGATGGATTCTAGAATGCGGACCACACCATGCTAGACACCAGCGCATTTATCCCCCAATCCGACACGGCGCCACGTTGTTGGGCCTTGATTCCCTGCGCGGGCACCGGGTCGCGGGCCGGGGCGGCAGGCCCCAAGCAGTACCAGCTGCTGGCTGGCAAGCCGATGGTGATGCACACCCTGGCGGCGTTTGCGGCGGTGCCGCGCATTGCCCGCACACTGGTGGTGGTGGCGCCAGACGATGCATTTTTTGCCTCGCAAACCTTGAATGATGCTCGCTTTTTAATAGCTACTTGTGGAGGTTCCACGAGGGCTGCAAGCGTATTGAATGGTTTAAATTTCTTGCTGGAGCACGGCGCGGCCCGCCGCGACTGGGTGCTGGTGCACGATGCAGCCCGCTGTCTCATTCGCCCCGATCAGATCGATCAGTTGATTGATGCCTGCTGGCAAGACGAGGTGGGCGGCTTGTTGGCCCTGCCTTTGCCCGATACCCTCAAACGTGAATCCCTTGGCCGGGTGGCCGATACCTTGGAACGGGTCGACAAGTGGCTGGCGCAAACCCCGCAGATGTTTCGCGTCGGTGCGTTGCGGGACGCTTTGGCGCGGGTTGGCGACCGGGTCACCGACGAGTCCAGTGCCATGGAAGCCATGGGCCTGAGCCCGAAGCTGGTGCCCGGCAGCGCCCAGAATTTCAAGGTGACTTACCCGCAAGACTTCTGCCTGGCCGAAGCGGTGTTAATGACGCGCTCATCGGGCGATTCTGCGCTGCAACAGTCAGCTCGCGAATTTAAAAGGGCCAGTGACATGAATTTCAGAATCGGTGAAGGTTGGGACATCCACGCCCTGGTTGCGGGGCGCAAGCTCCTGTTGGGCGGCGTCGAGATTCCCTATCACCTCGGGCTGCACGGCC
>DATCIC010000035.1:0-2011 GCA_036508025.1 Rhodoferax sp.
GAAAGCGCGCAAAATATGCAAGCCGCGATCAAGCGACTGGCTACCTTCAGTCTCGCGCGTAAATCTGCCAGTGTCTTGCGTCAGGCGCCGGGTTGACTTCGGTTTCGGGGATGGATTGGAAACGCGAGGAGGCATCGGGTAGTCTCACTAAGTGAAATTACAATACGGTATTGTAATTTAGAGAGCTTCACCCAGCCTTGTCCAATGAGGTATGAGCCCAATACTGTTATTTATGGACGACTACTAATTAAAAAGTTGCACTTCGAATTTGAACTCGCGCAAGGATGAGAATCTGACATCGCAGGACAACGAAATGTCAATTCGGGCGCCGGCGTGTTGTATTTCTATTTCGATGGGCTGGTATTCATGGCTTTAAAAGCGCGTCCTTACAGCCTTGATTTTCGCGATCCTTCAAATCCGAGAACCAACGTATGCAAACCTGAATGACGTCGATTGTGAGGACTAATCCGATTGGTCGCCAGCATTTTGATTCAGGTCTTTTCTGTCAAAACGTCCAGCAGAGGTGAGCAGCCGGATTGGCCGTTCACTCGTGTTCCCGGCGATCCGGCGTACTACAGCATTAGCTTGCCATCAAGGACGGCGCTTGCCAACCCGCCGAGCAAACTCACCGCTGCCCATAAGCGCGGCGGACATGAGCCAAAATAGTGGGGGCATACCAAAAGTGGCGCCAACCGCGCCAAACAACAAGGGCATGACCGTTTGACTGGTGTTGATGAGCGTGGTGCGCAGACCCAGAACCTCTCCAGCTCGACCCCGCGGTGCGAACTGGTGCAAGAGCGTCAGCACCATTGGCTGGGGCGCACCCAAACCAAGGCCCAGAACAAAGGCAATCACCATCAGCAGGCCCACGCTGTGCGTGAACGGCATCACCAAGTAAGCCAGACCCGCCATGAGCAGCGAGACACTCAGCAAACCCCATGGATGCATGCGCTGCATAATAAACGGCATCGCCAGTCGCACTGTGAACGTTGCCGCGGCGAAAGCACCCATCACGATGCCAATTTGGGAGGCACGCAGGCCAATGTACGTCCCGTACACTGGAATCGCGAAGTTATAGACGTCCCAACCAACCGTCAACACTGCCATGGCAAAGAAGAGGCGACGCAGCGCCGGGTTTTTCATTAAATCAAAGACCCGTCCATTGACGCCCCGGTCTTGTGCTGCCCGCGGCACCGCATTGGGCAACAGTTTGGCCGACAAGGCGACGATTGGCAGCACGGTGAACAACGCAAGCACCAAAAATGTACTGCGGTAGCCAAGGTTGTCTATGCAAACGCCCGTCAGCATGGGCCCGACGAAAGCCGAGGTAGAAAAGCCCATCGCCACATAGCTGAAGTTTACAGTTCTGTCCTCAGGCTGGCTCATTTCGCCCACCGCGTGATAGGCCGCAAGGTTGATCAGCATGAACGACACCCCCACTAGTACAGCCGTGATATACAGCGTGGCCAATTGCGGCAATACCGCAGGCGCGAGCGTTCCAAGACAAATACCAATGGATCCCACCAACATTGGCCGGTTGATACCGATGCGATCGATCCAGCGCCCGGCAGCGACCGACAACAGCGCAGGGAGCAACGCATATAGCGCGATCAAACTGCCAACGGTCAGTGCCGATGAGTGTTGCTGAATGGCAAACAGCGACACCGCAATGCGGCTGCCATTGAAGGCGACGTGGTCGAGTACAAGGAGGACGATGATGAGGGGAAGTGGACGCATGTGTGCAGTGTTGCAAGAAAAGAAAACTCCAGTAACACGCAGCAAGTATCTCACTGCGGATCCGTGTGCAAAATGCGATCTATAGTAAATGTGGCCGCCAGTGCGAACATGTAGAGAAATTGCCGGTTTGAAAATGCGGTTGCTCGGGCTGCATGCCACATGGCAAGCTGGACTATGCGAAGTGGGCGATTATGGCCACCTGCCCAAGCGAAGATGGCAGGAAGAAGGCAGAAGAATACGACTAAATGATTCCTTGAGAAGAAGACCCAAAACC
>DATCIC010000036.1:0-2639 GCA_036508025.1 Rhodoferax sp.
TCTCAATCGGTATCCGCTGTTCTTGCACAAACACCTCACGCCGTACCACGCGCGCGCCCTCAGCCAGGGTCGGCCAATCACCCACCGCAATGTCTCGCATGGCTTGACCCGCTTCATACCCCAGCAGGATGTCACGCAAGGAGGCGGGGACCGGCCTGGAAGTCTGTGTGGCTGGATCGGCAAACACGTAAATCAGCTCGCAACTGATCAGGTGTTCTTCACCCCGAAAAATTGCCCCTGTGAAAACCATTGACGAGGTGCCGATGCGATCACATTTGAGCGCCACGTCCAGTTGATCGTCGACCCGCGCCGAGGCGTGAAACTCCACCGTGGCTTTCTTGACGTACAAGTCACCCTGCAGGGCCGCAAAAGTGGCCTCATACGGCAGCGCCAGAGCGCGCCAGTAGTCCGCCATGGCGGTGTCAAAGTACATCAGGTAGTGCGCGTTGAAAACGATTTTTTGCATATCCACTTCGGCCCAGCGCACCCGCAGGCGATGGGAAAAGCGGAACTCCTGACGGCTGGTATCAGTCATGGTGCGTATGGGATGAAGTGGTGGTCTGAAAAGCATGTTGCAGCGCGCGTGCTGCGTCCAGATGGGCGCGGCACGCCTCGGGAACGGCGCGCCCCATCATGGCAAAGCCGTGCACCACGCCGCGGTAAATTTCCAGGTCCACCGGCACGGCCGCGGCGCGTAATTTATCGGCGTAAGCCACGCTCTCATCCACCAGCGGGTCGCATTCGGCCAGGCCGAACCAGGCGGGCGCGACACCTTCCACATCGGGTGCGTTCAAGGGTGCAAAGCGCCAGTCATCGCGGTCGGTCAGCGTGGGGATGTAGTGGTCAAAAAAATAGCGGATGTGGAGTTCTTCAAGCATAAAACCATGGGCAAAGGTTTTGTGCGACGCGGTGTCCTGGTGCGCGGTGCAACCGGGGTAAAACAGCAACTGCAGCGCCAGAGGCAGGCCCACATCCCGTGCTTGTAAAGCACAGGCGGCTGCCAGCGTACCCCCGGCGCTGTCGCCACCGACTGCGAGGCGCCCGCTATCCAGGCCCAGGCTGGCGCCGTGAGCGGCGACCCACTGCACGGCATCCCAGGCATCGTCATGCGCCACCGGGAATTGATGTTCAGGCGCGAGCCGGTAAGCCACTGAGAGCACCGCGCAATGCGCCAGGTGGCTCAGGGTGCGGCACAGCACATCATGCGTGGCGATGCTGCCAATGGTGAAGCCGCCACCATGAAAATAAACCAATACCGGCAGCTTTTCAGCACTGGCGGCATAGAGCCGCACCGGCACGCCGTAGCCATCGCGTACCGGAATGTTGAAATCTTCCACCCGCGGTAGCACTGGCGAGCTGATTTCCAGAAAACCGGCACCAATCTCATAGGCGAGGCGTGCCTGCGCCGGCGTGAGTGCATGCAAGGGCACCTGATTGGCGCGCTCAATGCGGTCCAGCACACTGTGCATGGCAGGCGTCAGCAAGGTGCGCGGGTTACGACGGTGACTCATTGAGACGCGGGTTCTTGTTGATGTGCATTTTTTTATCCTACACGCAAACCACCACGGCACCGATTGAGAGCGGCTACCTCAGAACGCGTCTTCAGGCAGGTTGGCGCAGGTCAGGTCACGGCTGGCCACCACCTGCAGCCAAGCGCCTATTTTTGGCAATTCATAATGATAAAAATAGGCTGTAGCCCCCGTCCTGCCTACGTTAGCAGCTATTGATTGTGCAGCATCCAGGCGCGAGATCGTGAACGCCACGTCAAGCCAGATCCACGCCAACACCGTGTGGCCAAAAGCCTGCAGGTACGGCACCGCATTGGCCAGCGCGTCGCCCGGCTTGCCGGTGGCCCAGGCCGCTTGCGTGGCATCAGTGACCTGCTGCCAGGCAGCCAGCAAGGCCGCAGCATGTGCGGCCAATTCGGGCCGCTCTTGTGCCTTTGTGGCCGTGGCCTGAATGCGCCCGGCCAGCAACGCCAGCCCGCGCCCATTCTCCATGAGCACTTTGCGGCCCAGCAAGTCCATCGCCTGGATGCCGTGCGTGCCTTCGTGGATCATGTTCAGGCGGTTGTCGCGCCAATATTGTTCTACCGGGAAGTCCCGCGTGTAGCCATAACCGCCATGGATCTGGATCGCCAGCGAGTTGGCCTCCAGACACCATTCACTCGGCCAGCTCTTGGCAATCGGAGTCAAGACTTCGAGCAGCAGGCGTGCCTCATCCGCGACCTGCGCTGTACCGGTGTGCTGCTCGTCGACCAGACGGGCGCAGTACAAGGCCAGCGCCAACGCCCCCTCGCAATAGGATTTCTGCGCCAACAGCATGCGCTTGACGTCGGCGTGTTCAATGATGGGAACCTGTGGCTGACTGGCGTCCTTGCCAGCGGGGCCGCTGGGTCGGCCCTGGGGCCGGGTTTTGGCGTAGTCCAGCGAAGCCTCATAACCCGCCAGACCGAGCATGACCGCCGCAATGCCGACGCCGATGCGCGCCTGGTTCATCATATGGAACATGCAACGCAGGCCCTCGCCCGGTTGACCGACCAGGTAGCCGATGGCGCCAGCGCCCTTGCCGTCCAAGCCGCCGCCCGTGCTGCAGACCGGGTACTTGCCTTCGCCAAAATTGAGCAGGGTGTTGACGGT
>DATCIC010000037.1:0-3324 GCA_036508025.1 Rhodoferax sp.
GCCGCCGCGAATCCACGGCATGGCGCGCGAGGGGCCGGCCACTTTGGTGGCAATCACCAGCTTCTGCCGCGCACCGGGGCGCTGGGCCAGCCAGTTGCCAATGATGATTTCAGTGGCGTTGAAGGTGGCGGCGCGCGGCGGCACGGCGTACATCTCGGCCGTGTCCAAAAAGTTGACCCCGCGCTCCAGCGAGCGGTCCAGGATGGCAAAGGCGGTGGCCTCATCGACCTGCTCGCCAAAGGTCATGGTGCCCAGGCAGATCGGGGTCACGAATAGGTCGCTAGACCCAAGTTGAATGGTTTTCATAGTGCGGCCAAAGGTGCGTAATTTATACAGCCACGAGTTTACGGTTTCTCTGACTGCTGCACCTTGCCGGCGCTGGCGAGGCGCTTGATTTGTCGCTGGCTTGACTGACGCGCATGGCAAGTCTCCTTATGATCGACCAAATGTACCAAGTCAAAAGAATTTCTCATAGCGAGTTTGTCCCTATCCGCAATCTGAACTACCACGTGCGGGTGTGGGGCGAGCCTTCCCCTGACAAGACGCCGCTGGTGATCGTGCATGGCTGGATGGACGTGGCCGCGAGCTACCAGTTTGTGGTGGATGCGCTCAGCCACAACCATTACGTGATCGCACCCGACTGGCGCGGTTATGGCCAGACACCCTCGGGCGGCGTGGACAACTTCTGGTTTCCCGACTACCTGGCCGATCTGGACTTTCTGCTCGACCATTACGCGCCGCAGACCCAGGTCAATCTGGTCGGTCACAGCATGGGCGGCAATGTGGCCATGCTGTACGCCGGTGTGCGCCCGCAGCGCATCCGCCGCCTGGTTAATCTGGAGGGTTTTGGCATGCCCGCCACCACGCCCGACGAGGCACCGGGCCGTTATGCCCGCTGGATGGATGATTTAAAGAAGCTGCATCGGGGTGAGATGGCGCTCAAGGCCTACGACACGGTGGACGGCGTGGCGCGCCGCCTGATGAAAACCAACCCGCGTTTGGGCGCGGACAAGGCCAACTGGCTGGCGCAGCACTGGGCGCGGCAAGACGCGCAAGGCAAGTGGGCGATCCTGGGCGACCCGGCGCACAAGGTCTCGCACGCCCAGCTCTACCGGCTGGAAGAAGTGCAGGCCATTTATGCGCGCATCAGCATGCCGGTGTTGATGGTGGAGGCGTCCGACGACAGCATGGCGCTGTGGTGGAAGGGCAAGTTCACGCTGGCAGAGCACCACGAACGGATCCGCGTGGTGCCGCAACTGGAAATTGTCCGCGTCGAGGACGCCGGCCACATGTTGCACCATGACCAGCCGCAGGCCCTGGCCGCGCTGATCGAGCGTTTTTTGTGACGCCCTGGCGCTGCGCTCACGACAAATATCGGCCGCTGAGTTTGACGCCCGGTTGACGGCTCCTGAAGGGTGATGCAGCGCAGCCCGCGCTGGCGGCCAGGGTGACGTGAGAAAATACGCAATTATTTTCAATTGAATTCACAGGCCACCACCATGATCGAAGCAGAACGCATCAACGCCATCGGCACACAACTCTCCGACCTGAGCGCACGCGCGCTCAGTTTACGGGGGTATCTTTGACTACGATGCCAAAGCGGAACGCCTGAGGACCGTCAACGCCTCACTCGAAGACCCAACAGTCTGGAACGACCCGAAACGGGCCCAGGAACTGGGCCGCGAGAAAAAAGCACTCGATGGCGTGGTAATCACGCTGACTGACCTAGCGCGTGAACTGGCGGACAACAGCGAGCTGTTCGAGATGAGCCGCGAAGACGGCGACGAAGCCGGCTTGCTGACCATTGAGGCCGACACGGCACGGCTCGCCGGCCTGGTCGAAGGGCTGGAATTCCGCCGCATGTTCAACAACCCGGCCGACCCCTTGAATTGCTTTCTGGACATTCAGGCCGGCGCGGGCGGCACCGAAGCCTGCGACTGGGCCAGCATGCTGCTGCGCCAGTACCTGCGCTACGCCGAGCGCAAGGGTTTCACCACCACCCTGGAAGACGAAACCCCGGGTGACACGGCGGGCATCAAGGGCGCCACCATCAAGATTGAAGGCGAGTACGCCTTTGGTCTGCTCAGGACCGAAACCGGCGTGCACCGTTTGGTGCGCAAGAGCCCGTTTGACTCCTCCGGCGGACGCCACACCTCATTCGCGTCGGTGTTTGTGTACCCGGAAATTGACGACTCCATCGAGATCAACATCAACCCCGCTGACGTGCGGGTCGACACCTACCGCGCCAGCGGCGCCGGCGGTCAGCACATCAACAAAACCGACTCTGCCGTGCGCCTGACGCACATCCCGACCAACATCGTGGTGCAGTGCCAGGACGGGCGCAGCCAGCACGGCAACCGGGAAGTGGCCTGGAAGCGCCTGCGCTCCAAGCTCTACGACTTTGAGATGCGCAAGCAGCAGGAGGAACAGCAAAAGCTCGAAGACACCAAGACCGATGTGGGCTGGGGCCACCAGATCCGCTCTTACGTGCTGGACAACAGCCGCATCAAGGACCTGCGCACCAACTACGAAACATCGGCCACGCAAAAAGTGCTGGACGGCGATCTCGACCCGTTCATTCAAGCCTCGTTGAAGATGGGCGTTTGATGACGGATTCAAGCGCACTGCTGCACGCGGTAGAAGCCCTGATTTTCGACATGGACGGCACCATGATCGACTCCATGCCCAGCCACGCGCAAAGCTGGCAGGTGTTTGCCAGGCAGCACAGCCTGGAGCTGGATCTGGATGACCTGATGCGCCGCACCACCGGGCGCAACGGCGCCGAATGCATGCGCGAGTTGTTTCAACGTGACATCCCCGACGCTGAGGCCTGGACGCTGATTGCCGAAAAAGAGCGGCTCTACCGCGAACTTTTCGGCCCCATCTTCACCGAGGTGGCCGGCTTCAAGACCTTCAAGGAACAGGCGCTGGCCAGGGGCTTGAAAGTGGCTGTCGGCACCGCCGGTGATCAGGACAACATTGCCTTTGTGTTGTCGCACCTCCAGTTGCCAAGCGCGCCGCACGCCATCGTGGGCGGCGACGAAGGCTTGCCCGGCAAGCCCGAGCCCGCTATATTTTTAGAAGCTGCAAAGCGAATGAATACGGGGGCTAGAGCCTGTATTGTCTTTGAAGATTCGCCTTTTGGCATTGAAGCGGCACGCCGGGCCGGCATGCGCGCAGTGGCCATTTGCAGCACCCACAGCCCGGCACAGCTGGCTGGAGCCCACGTCGTCGCCAGCGTGCGTGACTACAACGAATTAATGAACTCGAAATTTCTGGAGAACCTGCATGTTGCAACTTCGTGACTCAAACGGCCCGGCCACG
>DATCIC010000038.1:0-2229 GCA_036508025.1 Rhodoferax sp.
AGCCGTGGTGCTCGGATTCATGCTGTGGTGTCCTGACGAAATGTTGCAGAATCACCCCATCGGAATTGATGGGGTGAATGTGCAGAATAATTCGTCTCAGGACCACGGTGCATTACTCCGCGTAGCGGCTTCGTCCAACCCAATTAATCACATCGGCTCTAAAACTTATGATCAATACAGGCTTGCTTCATGATGCCGTTGGCTGTGTGCCGCGATTCACAATTTGTAGAAACAGTCTGATTGCGCACGCCATTGCTCCAAATTTGGTGCGATGTGCCGTTTTGTCTGATGATTTTGTAACCATGCAGGCGCAGTATCTCAGCCACCTGTTTGTAAAAACCATTCATGCTGCATGAGGTAGCTCTGAGCTAAGCCTGAAGTCGGCTCGTGCCAGAGGCTTCGGTTGATGCAGCGCTAGCTCAAGCAAGCTAGATGCCGCCAATAGGGCCTCATTTTTCAAATCTTCAAGGTTACGCCCCTCGACGATAAGACCATCCAAATCCGGGCTTTGAGCAATATAGACATTGGCTTCCGGATCATGCGATATATCAACACGCAAGCGGATAGGCAGACCCATGCGGGCCAACACCTTCCAAAACGGAAAACCAACTCTGTACATCTTTATTCGCTTTGTAAACCAATCTATTCGATGACAAACTGTATCACGAATACCTTGAATACCTTCGCGGCTGGGGCGCAGCTACAACATACCAACCCCCCGCAGGAGCGGCGCCCTCGCCGCAGTTGACTTCAAACCCCATCGGCCCGAGGCGGGCCTCCTACAAAGGCCATTCACCTGCGCCCAGCCGGTCAGGCCAGGCACCAGCGCATGCACGCCTTGCTGGGTACGCAATTCAATCAAGTCGTGTTGATTGAACAGCGCAGGGCGCGGCCCCACAAAACTCATGTCGCCGACCAGAATGCTCCACAACTGCGGCAACTCGTCCAGGCTGCTTTTGCGCAAAAAGCTGCCGATGGGCGTCAAGTAAGCATCCGGGTTGCTTAGCAAATGAGTCGCCACCGCAGGGGAGGTGTTGCGCCCCGCCCGGTCAGACCAATACAAGGCGGACCTGTTGCATTTACAGTTCCATCAACGCTTGCACATCAGCGATGAGACTCGGCACCAATGTGCACAACTCTTTGATGGTAGATTCCTCAACCTCCAGATAGCCCTCGTACTCGGCCAGATTTCTTTTTTGATGTGCTGAATCCAACACCCGCCAGCGATTGGCTGACCAACCGGGCATCAGCCAGTCGAGATCTGGCCATATCCAGCATTCGTTTTATTTCAAGATCATTGCGCGGCTCGGGTTTCAGCTGACCGATACGAAGCAGGTTATCCAATGCGGGCAGGCTCATGGGCATCTCCGATTAACGCAATGACAGGCTGCGAAAAAACACGATTGACAAAGGAATCAGGCTCATCGCGACGTCTATAAAACTCTTCGGGCGTATAAAAATTGGGATTTATTTTCCGACCTAACTGTGCCTCTATCGGCACCAGCCGCTCCAGCACATCGCCCAGCAAAAGATCGCGTCCAACCAACATCACATCAATGTCGCTTTGTGCGGTGTCTGTTTGTTTCGCCACCGATCCATAAATCCAGGCCGATTGCAGCTTGGGTGTCAACGGCATCAATGCATCCTGCAACATGGGTACTATGCCAAGCGTCTTGCTCGTCAGGGCCACCAATTCGTTAAAAACCGGGCTTTGCGGGTTTGCCCGGAAACAACGCAAGCTACCAAGGCGCTCCGAATTTACCAGCTTCGATTCGACCAACCTATTGAGCTCCCGCTGCAAAGAAGCACTGCCCAGGCCCGTGAGGCGCCGCAACTCACTCAGGTGGTAACTGCGCTCAGGCTGCCCAAACAGCCATAGGAAAACCCGAGACTGACTGTCAGAAAAAATAGAAGAGGCGAGCGACATAGCCAGATATTAGCACGATGATGCCAAATATTGGCTTGGAACTGCCGCGCCTTCGCAATATCTACCTGCAAGCACCAGCACCATATTTTTCAAAAACAATAGCTACCCACGTAGTATTGACGGGGGCTGCAGCCCTAAAAGCCATAAATTAATTGGAATCTGACCCAATACTGTTCGTTTAGCTAGAATTTTGCAAACCGTTGCCCTTTTGAAATCGGCTTCGGCGCGACCAAAACGACCATTATGACGGGGCACGATCCCGGCAACTTGGCTGGGTCATGAATGGCGTATGGCGAGTTTCG
>DATCIC010000039.1:0-3703 GCA_036508025.1 Rhodoferax sp.
GCGGTGCTGGCGGTGAAGGAAGACTGGTGAAATTGCTATTAAAACAGTAGCTACTCACGAAGACTGAACGGGGGCTAGAGGCCTAATATGCATATAGACTTGCGCCTTGATGACGATCTGAAATTATTCAGCTTTAAATAACTGGTAGCGATTCTTACCCGCCAGCTTGGCCTGGTACATGGCCTGGTCGGCTTGGCGCAGCAACTGATCGGCGTCGAGTTCTTGCAGCTGGGGATAGAAGCTCACGCCCAGACTGGCCGACACCTGTAGTGCGAGCGCGCCGTAGGGCACCGGCTGGGCGACGGCGGCAAGCAGGCGGTGCAACACCGGCTGGCAGGTTGCTGCGTCGGCGAGGTCGAGCATCACCGCGACAAACTCGTCGCCGCCCAGGCGGGCCAGGGTGTCGCCTTCGCGCAGAGCCTGCTTCATGCGGGCCGCCAGCGTCATCAGCAAATGGTCCCCCGCTTCATGTCCATGGCTGTCATTGATGAGTTTGAAACCGTCCAGGTCAAGAAAGGCCAGCGCCAGCATTTGTCCGCGCCGCTGCACCTGCACCATGCCCTGTTGCAGGCGATCGGCCAGCAACAGGCGGTTGGGCAGGTCGGTCAGCGCGTCAAAATGGGCCAGGTGGTGGAGTTGCTGCTGATGCTGCTGGAGCACGGTGTTGTCAGAGAACAGCGAGACGTACTGCCGGATTTGGCCCTGGGCATCGCGCACCGCGCTGATGTTTTGCAACTGCGCGTAGACCTCGCCGTTTTTGCGCCGGTTCCAGACTTCGCCATACCAACACCCGTTTTCCTGCAGATCGCGCCACATCCCGGCGTAGAACTCTTGACTCTGCCGCCCGGAACTCAAAAGATGCGGGTTGCGGCCCAACACTTCATCCCGGTCGTAGCCGGTGATCCGGCTGAAGGCCTGATTGACGTCGATGATCAGGCCCTGCGCATCGGTGATCATGATGCCTTCGAGCGCATGGGTGAAAACGCTGGCGGCGAGCTGAAGTTTTTCCTCTACATTCTTGTGCGCGCTAATGTCGGTATGGGTGCCAATCATGCGCAAGGGTTTGCCCGCATCACTGCGGCTGGCCACCGTGCCACGGTCGAGAACCCACTTGTAGCTGCCGTCCTTGCAGCGCATGCGGTATTGGGTGGCATACACCGGGGTCTGGCCATCCAGGTAAGCCTGCAAGGCTGCCAAGCTGCCCGCCTTGTCGTCGGGGTGAACGCGCATCTCCCATTCCTGCAATTCATTACCCATCTCGAAATCCATCAAGCCCAGCATCTGCTTGTACTGCTTGCTGAAAAAAACGCTCCCATCGCCCACATTCCAGTCCCACAAACCGTCCCCTGAACCTTCAATGGCAAATTTCCAGCGGAATTCACTTTCTCTGAGCCGCTTTTTTTGCAACAGCACCAAACGATACTGTTCCGCCAGTCTGCGCCGCGTCATGAGTAAGCGTGTGCCTTGCCACACGATCAGGGCCAGGGCCATCAGGCCAGCCAGCACAATCCACCCATAGCGGAACCCAACAGTCAGACCGGCGCTGATCAGGCCAGCCAACAAGAGAGCATTGCGGATGAAGGGACTCAAAAGATTCCAGTGAATTGCGTGCTTCATGGTGCGATACCAGCCACCGATGACTGAGGCAACCTGGCAAATTTGTGGGTTCTGCGCCACCCTCTTTTTCCGCTCTTACAAAAAGATACAAGTAGCTTTGCCCGATTATGCGCCGTTGCCCTGACGCCCCTCAAGTCCTGGCCAGGACGAGCTTCGCCAACCCCCATCGGGCTGCCAGGCCAACGCCTTACGGCGTCAAAGCCCTGAAAATAGATCATCCCAGTCTATGGAAAACCATGCCTTTTCTCGCGGTTCACAGAACGTAAAATGAAACCTCTGTTCATCTCTTACCCACCGTGGCCAGTCTGCGGCTTTTTTTAGGATTTACTCATGAAGAAACTCCTCCTGGCCATCGCCATGGGATCGCTCTGCGCTGTCTCGTTTGCCCAAGGCAAAGACCTCAAGGTCGCCATCGACCCGACTTACGAGCCCTTCACCTTCAAGACCGCCGACGGCAAACCGACCGGCTTCGACGTCGACATCGCCAGCGCGCTGTGCGAGCAGGTCAAGCGCAAATGCGTGTTTGTCGAGCAAGTCTGGGACAGCATGATTCCGGGCCTGCAGGCGAAAAAGTACGACGTCATCATCAGCTCGATGTCGATCACTGAGGATCGCCTGAAGGTGATTGATTTCACCAACAAGTACTACAACACGCCAAGCCGCGTGGTGGTAAAGAAAGACGTGAAATTCACCGGCCCCGCCTCCATCAAGGGCAAGAGAATCGGTGTGCTCAAGGGCAGTACGCAAGAAAAGTACGCCATGGGCGAACTCAAGACCGCAGGCGTTGAAGTGGTCCCCTACGAAGCGCAAGACCAGGTTTATCTGGACATCAAGTCCGGTCGTCTGGACGGCACCGTGGCCGACTTTGTGGAAGTCACCGGTGGTTTCCTGAGCAAGCCCGAAGGTAAAGACTACAACCTGGTCGGCCCAGAGCTCTACACTGAAAAATACTTTGGTACTGGCGTCGGCATCGGCCTGCGCAAGGGCGATGCGGCGCTCAAAAACGAATTGAATGCCGCCATCAAGGCGATCCGTGGCAATGGCACTTACAAGAAAATCAACGACAAGTACTTCAAGTTTGACGTTTACGGCAAGTAACCAGTCACCAGCGCCCCCCCATTGATGAGTTCCTACTACACCTCCATTTTGCAGGGTGCTGTACTGACGGTTGGCGTGTCGCTGGCGGCCTTGCTGGTGTCGGTTATTTTGGGCCTGGCAGGTGCGGGCGCCAAACTCTCGGGGCGTCCTATTCTGGTGGCGCTGGCCACGCTCTACACCACCATCATCCGGGGCATCCCGGAGCTGGTGCTGATGCTGCTGGTGTTTTATGGCGGCACCATCGGCCTGAACAACTTGTTAGAGGCCATGGGCAGCGAAGCCACGGTGGACATCAACCCGTTTTTGGCCGGCGTGCTAACCATCGGCTTTATCTACGGTGCCTACATGACCGAGACTTTTCGGGGTGCCATTTTGGCGATTCCCAAAGGCCAGGCGGAAGCCGCCTGGGCTTTTGGCATGGGCCGCACACAAACTTTCTTGCGCATCACCGCCCCGCAAATGGTGCGCTACGCCCTGCCCGGCTTTACCAATAACTGGCTGGTGCTGATCAAAGCCACCGCCTTGGTCAGTTTGATTGGCTTGCAGGAAATGACCTATCTGGCCAAGCAGGCCAGCGCTGCCACGCGCTCGCCGTTTGCCTACTTTTTATTCACCGCCGCACTGTTTTTGATCTACACCACGGTGTCGCTCTTTGTGCTGCGCCGACTCAACGCCCGCTACAGCCTGGGTACCAAACGGGTGCAGTTGTAATGAATTTTGCCGTCATCTTTGAGCCCCAAAACCTGGCACTCTACGGCACCGGCATTCTGACCACTTTAGCCTTGCTATTTTCGTCACTGGCGGTGGGCGCCGTGCTGGCGCTGCTGTGTGCGCTGGCCCTGACTGGCCCGTGGGCGCCGCTGCGCTGGGTGGTGGGCGCCTATACCTATGTGATGCGGGGTACGCCGCTCTTGATTCAGGTCTACCTGATCTATTACGGCCTGGGTCAACTGGAGTGGATTCAGGCACGCTGGGACACGGTGTGGCC
>DATCIC010000040.1:0-4549 GCA_036508025.1 Rhodoferax sp.
CGACAATGCGGCCGAGGATCGGGATGCCGAGCAATCGATCGAGCTTTTCCGGCGCCATCTTCGCGAAGACGCCCTGCTGGAACTTGAGCCACAGCCGCGGCACCGAGATGAAGACCGTCGGCCGTGCGCGCTGCAGGTCCGTCAGGAAGGTGTCGAGCGCCTCGGCGAAAAAGACGTGCGCCTCGCCACCGACCAGCGTCGACGCTTCGATGCACGAGCGCTCGAAGCTGTGCGCCAGCGGCAGGTAAGACAGAAGTCGGATTTCGGTTTCCGGGCCGAGGCGCTCACGGGTGTAGTTGGAAAACCCTTCCCCCGCGCGACTGATGGCACCGAAGCTCACCATCACGCCCTTGGGCTGCCCGGTCGAACCCGAGGTATAGATCAGCATGGCCAGCTCGTCGGCGCCGCGTTGCGGGTGGCCACCGAGCGGATCAGTGCGCGCCACAATGGCATCCCAGGTGTCGTAGTCGGTCTGCGGCGCCAGCGGAAAGGCAATGCGTGGCAGACTGGCCGGCACGCCCGGCTTCTGCGCCTCCCAGGTGTCGAGCTTGCCCACGAACAGCAGGCTGGCACCGCTGTGCTCCAGCACGAAGTGCACGGTCTCGGCAACTTCGGTCGGGAAGATCGCCACCGTGGTGTAGCCGGCCATCCAGATCGCCAGTTCGGCCATGAAGAAGTGCGCGCAATTCTTGGACAGGATGGCGACGCGTGCGCCGCGTTCCAAGCCGCGACTTTGCAGATGCGCCGCCATGCGCCGCGCCTGATCGACGGTTTGCGCCCAGGTGTAGTCCGTCACCTTCCCGCCGCCAACCGGCTGGGTCAGGAAAACCTTGTCGGGGTGCGCGTCAGCGTGGTCGTAGACGTAGTCGAGGATCAGTTTTGAATCGGGCATGGGAGTCCTATTTTTTATCACGCCAGCAGGGCGTAGCGCTCTACTATGACTTGCAATGCCCATGCCGTCACACGGGTTTACCCGAGTTATCGACAAATCAAGCTTTTGAGCTATAAAACCTGACTGTATTGCGCCCCATTTCCTTGGCTTGGTACATGGCCGCGTCGGCCCACTTAAGGATATCGTCCTGCGGGGTTACGTTGTCGATGAAGAGCACGACACCGATGCTGGCCGTGCAGCGATGCGCCAGCACGGTGTCGCTCAGGTTCCCGTGATGCACCGTGAGCAGGTAGGGCTCAGACAGGCTGAGGCGGATCTTCTCGGCAACGGCTTGCGCCTGCGCGGTCGATAGTGTCTGGTCGGCACTCAACTCACTGAGCATCACCACAAACTCGTCGCCACCGAAACGCCCGACGGTGTCAACCTCGCGCACACAATGGGTCAGGCGCCTGGCCACCTCGATCAAAAGCAAGTCGCCCACCAAATGACCGTGCGTGTCGTTGAGCGGCTTGAAATTGTCCAGATCAAGAATCATCAGCGCGCAATAGCAGGCACTGCGTTTGCTGGCTGCCATGGCCTGGCTCAAGCGGTCATTGAGCAGGCGACGATTGGGAAGCTGGGTCAGTGGGTCATAGAAGGCAAGTTGCCGCACCTGCGCTTCCATCTGTTTACGCTCGGTAATGTCGTGGGTGACGGCAAGGTGCACCGTCTCACCATGGTCGAGCATCGGCACGGCATGGGTCTCCAGCCAGCGCCGGCCACCCTTGAGACCGATGACCTCGAACTGCATTTGCATCTTTGCACCCGCCAGCACACGCTGGTGCAAATCCGCAAAAGCTGCGCGGTATTCGGGTGCGATGAGATCAAACACCGGGCGCCCAGCCACCTGCGCCAGCGAGTCGGCCTCGATCATCGCCAGCCCGGCCGGGTTCATGTGTTTCAAGCACCCCTGAGCATCAACAATCTTGATGCACTCAGGCTCGTTCTCGATGATGGTCTGCAGATGCAGTTCACTCGCTTTCAACTCTGCCGTCTGCTCTTGCACGCGTTGCTCCAGCGTGGCGTTGATGTCATGAATCTCATCGAACTGTGTCTTCAGCAAATTGGACATCTCCCTGAAATTGCCAATCAGGTCATTGGTCTCCTTGATCGCCGTTTCAGGCCACACAATTTCTTTGTTGCTGGTGGTCAACCTGGCCGGCAGGTTGCGGGTCAATGCACGCAGAACATCGAGCGTACCCATGATTTTGCGGCTCAGGAGTTCGGCCAGCGCCAGCGCCACCAGCAAAATCACAAACAACAGCGTCAGTTTGCCGCTGTAATTGTTGTAGAGCGTTTTCTGGAATGGCGCTACCGGCTGCTCCAGGATCAAGGTCCACTCGGCCAGGTCGCCAACGGCAGTTTGAGCGATGTAAACCGAGTCTTGCCAGCGATCAGAGATTGAGGTATTAGCAGCCAGCACAGGCACCCACTGCTTGACACCGGCATCAAGTTGACTGAGCGTTCCTTCGCTGCGGGCAAAAGGTTTCATGACCGCTTGATCGCTGCGATTGCTCATGATGACATGGTCATTTTTATCCAGCAAGGTGTAGAGCATCGCACGACCCACCGTGCTGCTGTCAAGTTGCTCGCGTATCTGCCCCAAACTCAGTATGCCGGTCACATAGCCGCCATATTTCCCATCCATGAGCACGGGCGCTCGCGCCACCACCATGGGCCTGGCGACGCCGACTCTGTCCATAATTACCTCCGAGACCATCGGTTGAAGGGTTCGCTTGATGTCTGGAATGAAGGGGTGATCAGCAAAGTTATTGCCAATGGTGCTGCGCCCCAAGTCATCAAGCAATGGATAGTAGGCCGTGCTTGTCGCCTCTCGGTCCATCAGCCCAAAGCGCAAAAAATTGGCATCCGACTTCTGCGCCTGCTCCAGATGAGCTTGCATCTGCTGCGGCGTTTGCGTGGCCGCCATCTCGGCCAGCTGGAGAACGGCAGATTTCCTGTTGATCACCCATGTGTTCACATAGTGATCCAGGCGCGCGCTGTCTCGCAGCAGTGACGCTCGAATCCGGTGGTCAGTTTCGGCAAAATCAGTGCGGCTGCCAATCGCCAGCATGATCAAGCCCGGAAACAGTACAAAAGCGGTCAGCAGGTTGTAGATAATCTCGCGAAACGAGGACTGCGACGACCGAAACCCGAGCACCAGCCCGGTGAAAATCAGCCGGGCCAGCAAGGCATTGGCAATGCCATTGATGGCCTGCTTGGTCATGATGAGGGTGGCACTGCTGAGCGGCACATGCATCACCAGGCGGTGAAAAAAGAACACCAGTGGCATGCCAATAAGCAGCCAAAACAAGGTGTCGGCCAGCACCATGCCAAGTCGGCGCCGCGTCATCAGAACACCAACACACAGCGCCTCAGCGCTGAAGATGATGATGACGTAAGGGTGATTCCACAGAACGTAGGTGTAGCTGGCGATCAGCGTGGCAGCCAGTGTGCCCCAGCCGAGCCCGAAATATTGCAGGGCCAGCATGGCAAAGATGCTGCCGAACAAGAAGTCAATATTGAGAAAAATCGGAAAACTGAAATAGTTGCCCGCCAGACCGGCAGCAACCAGAACCACAAACAGGACAAGGTGGTAGGGGCGTCTGGTGTTGCCGCTGATCAAGGTGCTGCTCACGTTTGGCGTTGTGGTTAAAACAAAGGTGATTGATGTTGCGTTGGATCAGTATTCAAATCAAGGACCGCCCCGGCATCTGGACTGACCAGTCAATCGGGTCCTGCTGCAGCACCATGTCAATGTCCAGGCCGAGCACCTCGCCCACCGCGCCCGGAAACGTCACCGCCAGCATGTTGGCCGACAGCCCGGCCTCGCGCGCCCGCCAGGTCGCCAGGTGGATGACGCCCGCCAGTGGTTCATACACATTGTCTTCAAAGGGCGCATTCTGGTGCGCCAAGGCATCCACAATGGCCTGCGGAAACAGCCATTTTCTGGCAAAACCGGCGCCCACCTCGGCATAACAAAAACCAAAAGACAGATGCTCCAGTTTGGCACGTCGCAAATCAAGCGGGTCCACTTCGTGATCGAGCGCAGCGATCTCGTCGGGCATGCCAATGTGCATGGCCAGTTCGCCCACTGCATGGATCAAGCCGCAGGTAAAAGCGGCCTGCGGGTTTTGCCGCACCACCCCGGCCAGTGAGCGCGACAGCTTGGCCACGTTCAGGCTGTAGGCCCAAAATTGCTGCAGGTTGATGCCCGGCACCGCCTTCAGCGAGGCACCGGAGGCGGCCTGTGCGGCCATCGCCCGCACGTGCCCCAGGCCCAGGATGGCCAGCGCCTCGGACACACTGTTGATCTTGCCTGAGAGCTTGAAAAACCCCGCATTGGCGGTTTGCAGCAAACGCGTCGTCAGCGCCGGGTCGGTGGCGATGAGTTGGTTAACGGTCTTCAGATCCGGCTCACTGCGCCCGAGCTCGTTGAGCAAGAGCGCCACCACCTTCGGGATGCTGGGTAAGACCAAAGGCAAAGCCAGCAGGGCATTAAGTTCCACGGCGACACAACTCCGTTAACAAATTCGAGGGATTATGGCCTGAACGCTTCAGCGCCCCCCATCCTTGAGCTTGGCAAAGGCTGACGACATCGACGTGGCGGGCGGGTTA
>DATCIC010000041.1:0-3337 GCA_036508025.1 Rhodoferax sp.
CGCCTTGGCCTGCCAATAAGCTGCCATGGCGCCGTGGTAGTCCAGATGATCTTGCGTGAAGTTGGTGAAAATAGCGGTCCGGATGTAGGTGCCGTTCAGTCGCTGCTCTTGCAGGCCGATGGAGGACGCCTCCACCGCGCAGGCTTTGAAGCCGCAGTCCGCAAAGCGCCGTAACGCTTGCTGCAGCAGCACCGGGTCAGGCGTTGTCAGGCCGGTCGCCACCATGCCGGTGAGGGCATCATCGTCGTGCGTGGCGTCGGGCAGCGGCGGTATTCCTATGCCCAAAGTACCTACCAGCCCGCATGGAATGGGCGCAGCAAGCTTTAAATTCGAGAGCGCTTGTGCCAGCCACCAGGCAGTGGAGGTTTTGCCATTGGTGCCGGTCACTGCCAGCACGTCCAGTTGTTGCGAGGGCTGGTCGAAATACGCGGCGGCGATCAGGCCGCTGGCCGCTTTGAGATTGGCGTACGCGGCAACCTGGTCGCTGCTGAACGCATAAGCCTCGGCGCCAAAGCGCTCGACCAGACAAGCGCCAGCGCCGCTGGTCAAGGCACTCGCCACAAACTGACGCGCATCCGCCGCCGCGCCCGGCCAGGCAATGAAGCCGTCACCGGGCTGCAACTTGCGGCTGTCGGTTTGCAGCGTGCCGGTGACGCGGCTGCGCAACCAGCTGGCAGCCTCAGTGGGTGTCTGGAACTCAAGCATCAGAGACTCTCCTCTTCCGCCCGCGCCACGATCTGGGGTTTGACCGCCATGTCTGGCTGGGCACCCATCATGCGCAGGGTCTGCTGTGCCACCTCGCTGAACACGGGCGCGGCCACTGCGCCACCAAAATACTGTCCGCCACCGGGCTCGTCAATCATCACGCCAATGATGATTCGGGGCTTCTCGATGGGCGCCATGCCAACGAACCAGCCCCGGTACTTGCGATTGCCCGCGCTGCCATAGCCCTTGCCGATCTGTTTATAGGCGGTGCCGGATTTCCCCCCTACCGAGTAGCCGATGGTTTGCGCTTTCTGCCCCGTGCCACCCGGACCCGCTGCCATTTGCAGCATCTTGCGAACCTGGCCTGCGGTACGCACCGAAAACACCCTCACCCCCACTGCAGGCTCGCTGCTCTTGAGCATCGTGATCGGGATGATCTGGCCGTCATTTGAAAAGATGGTGTAGGAGCGGGCCATCTGGAACAGCGAAGCCGACAACCCGTAGCCATAGGACATGGTGGCCTGCTCGATCGGCCGCCAGGTCTTGTAGGGGCGCAGCCGCCCCGACACCGCGCCCGGAAAACTGATCTGCGGCTTCTGTCCAAAGCCAGCCTGTGAAAATATGTCCCACATTTCGCGCGGCTGCATCTGCATGGCAATCTTGGTGGTGCCAATATTGCTGGATTTTTGAATCACGCCCTCTACCGTCAACACACCATTGGGGTGCGAGTCGGAAATCGTCGAACCCGTGATGGTGAGCTTGCCCGCGCCAGTGTCAATGAGGGTCTGCGGTGTGACGCGCCCAGTCTCCAGGGCCAGTCCGATCGTGAACGGTTTCATCACTGAACCGGGCTCAAATGTGTCCGTCAGCGCCCGGTTGCGCAACTGGTCGCCGGTCAAGTTTTGCCGTTTACCGGGCGAATAGCTCGGAAAGTTGGCCAGCGCCAGCACTTCACCAGTCACTACATCCAGCACCACCACACTGCCAGCCTTGGCTTTGCGCAGCAACACGGCATCGCGCAGCTTCTGGTAGGCAAAAAATTGAATCTTGCTGTCAATACTGAGCTGCAGATCACGGCCATCCACCGGCTCAATCTGCTCGCCCACCGCCTCAACGACCCGGCCCAACCGGTCTTTGATGACACGGCGCGACCCGGCATGACCGGCCAGGTCTTTGTTGAAGGCAAGCTCAATGCCCTCCTGGCCTTTGTCTTCGATGTCGTTAAAACCGACCACGTGCGCGGCGGCCTCGCCTTCGGGGTACTGGCGCTTGTATTCCTTGCGTTGGTAAATGCCCTTGAGTCCCAGCGCCGTGATCTGCTTTGCCGCCGAATCGTCCACCTGGCGTTTGAGCCAGACAAAGGTCTTGTCTTCGTCCGCCAATCGCTTATTAAGGTCGGACATGGGCATCTCCAGCAATTGGGCCAACTGCTGCAAACGGGCCGGGTCGCGATCCACATCTTCGGGAATAGCCCAGATGCTTGGGGCCGGAATGCTGGACGCGAGAATCAAGCCGTTGCGGTCCAGAATGCGGCCCCGGTTGGCCGGCAGCGCGAGCGTGCGCCCAAAACGCGCCTGGCCCTGTTTTTGAAAAAAATCATTGGCCACCACCTGAATGTAGGCAGCGCGTGCTATCAGGCCGACCGAACCCAGCGCGATGGCCGCCACAATGAACTTGCTGCGCCACAACGGCGTGCGGCTCGCCAGCAAAGGACTCGAGGTGTAGGCGATGCTGCGGCTCATGGAATGCCTGCGCCAGTGGCCGAGCCAGCATGGCCCGATGCGGCGTCACCAGGCGCCAAAGTGGTGGCTGCAGCAACATTGCCATAGGTGACGTAATGCGTGATGGCAGGGGTGACCGTGCGCATCTGCAATTTTGCAATCGCGAGGCGCTCCACACGCGAGGGCGTGGCCTGCGCCCGTTTTTCCACTTGCAGGCGCTCGTTGTCGACTTCCAGGCGGCGCGCTTCGGAGTGGGCCTGATCAAGCGCGGAAAACAGCCGGCGTGACTCGTATTGCACATTCACCAGGTACAAGGCACTGGCGAGCACGGCCAACAGCAGAACCAGGTTCAACCGGGTCATGACGCCGTCCTCTGCGCCACGCGCATGATCGCGCTGCGCGCACGCGGGTTGGCGCTCACCTCGGCGGCACTGGGTTTAAGGCGCGCGAGCGCCTTGAGCAGCATCACCTTGGGCGGCGCAAAAGGGGCGCGCCGGTCATAGACGTCGCGTGAATGCTGGGCGATGAATTGTTTGACGATGCGGTCTTCCAGTGAATGGAAGCTGATAACGACCAAGCGCCCGCCAGGTTGCAACACCAGCAGGCTGGCTGCTAACGCCTGTTGCAGTTCTTCAAGCTCGGCGTTGATAAAAATCCGAAAAGCCTGAAAGGTGCGCGTGGCGGGGTTCTGGCCCGGCTCGCGGGTTTTGACCGTGTCAGCCACGAGCTGGGCCAGCTCGGTAGTGGTTGAAATTGGGCCCCGTTCCTGTCGGCGAGCAACAATCGCCTTTGCAATGGGCCCAGCAAACCGTTCTTCACCATAGTCACGTATCACCTCCGCTATTTTGTCGGTCTCGGCATTTGCCAGCCACTGCGCCACGCTGATGCCGCGTGTCGTGTCCATGCGCATG
>DATCIC010000042.1:0-11759 GCA_036508025.1 Rhodoferax sp.
AAAGTCGTCGACCAACTTGCGGCTGATGCGAAAAGTCTCTTCGCCCACCAGTTTCACCGCCGTGCCGTCCGAGAACAGACCCACATCTTGCAGGGTGACGCGTTTTTTGGCCGCCACCGACTGCACCATCGCATCGGAGTCGTTCATTTGCACGCCGATCACCTTGATCTCCGGGCGCACCGCCTTGATGTAGTTGGCCACACCCGAGATCAGGCCGCCGCCACCGATGGCCACAAACACGGCGTCGAGCCGCCCCTGGTGCTGGCGCAGAATTTCCATCGCAATCGTGCCCTGGCCGGCAATCACGTCCGGGTCGTCAAACGGATGCACAAAGGTCAGGCCCTGCTGCTCTTGCAGTTCCAGTGAATGGGCATGGGCATCGGAATAGCTATCGCCAAACAACACCACCTCGCCACCAAAACCACGCACCGCATCGACCTTGAGTCGCGGCGTGGTGGTCGGCATGACGATGACAGCGCGCGCGCCCAGGCGCTGCGCGCTGAGCGCCACGCCCTGGGCGTGGTTGCCGGCCGAGGCGCAAATCACCCCTTTCTTCAACTGCTCCGGCGTCAGGTGAATCATCTTGTTGTAGGCACCACGCAGCTTGAAGCTGTGTACCGGCTGCTGGTCCTCGCGCTTGAGCAGCACGGTGTTGTGCAGGCGTTGACTCAAGGCGTGGGCCGGTTCGAGCGCGGACTCGACCGCGACGTCATAGACGCGGGCATTGAGTATTTTTTTCAGGTAATCGGCAGGTTTGAGGTTTTCGGTCGTCATAGGGGGCTTTGCGTAGCCGTCAATGATAAGCCCCCGGCTCAAGCGACAATCCTCAGCTTTTGAAGCACAAGGGGGGCAAATCATGGAATGCACAGTCAGTTGGACCGGCGCTTTGGGTACGCGTTCGGGCATGGGGTTTGTGGCCGAAACCGGCAGCGGTCACACGCTTGTGATGGACGGCGCGCCGGACGCGACCAAGCCTGAAAACGGGGGGCTGAATCTGGCGCCGCGCCCGCTAGAACTGGTGCTGGCAGGCACCGGCGGCTGCACCGCTTATGACGTGGTGCTGATTTTGAAGCGCGGTCGCCACGACGTGCGCGGCTGCACGGTCAAGCTCAGCGCGGAACGGGCCGAGGTCGACCCGAAGGTGTTTACCCGCATCAATATGCACTTCACCGTGTCGGGCAAAGGCATCCCAGCCGTCGCCGTCGAGCGGGCCATCGCCATGAGCCACGACAAATATTGTTCGGCCAGCGTCATGCTGGCCAAGACGGCTGAAATAACGACCAGCTTTGCGGTGCTGGAGGTTTGATCTAGATCCGGTGCGCCACTGTCGTCATCAGCTTGACAGCCGCCTGCTCTGAAAGTGCCGACTGAGAACGCCTAACGTGCCTGCTCAAGATACCAATAGCCGCGTTTGCGCACCGGCGTGATCGTCGGTGTCACCTTGGAGCCCTCGATGCCTGAGCCTTTGCTATTGGGCGCCCCGATAATAAAAGGAACCTGCTTGGTAAGGGTTTGCGCAACGCCGGCATCATTGGTCACCGTGTATGAAACCGTCACTGTGCCGGTGACGGGGCTTGGTGGCAAACCACCGCCTGTCAATGTTTGCGAGGTGGCAACGCGACAAAACAACGGTGCCGAATAGACCTTGGCAACGCCCAGGTTGGCGCTGCATGAGTTGGTACTGACAGCCGCCGGTCTGTTGGTGCTGAAATAGGTAATTCCCGCCATGGAAACCGGCGCATTGACAATTTTCTCGCCACTGGTGCTCATAGGAATGTAGCAACCTGCTGTCTGGTCTTCAACCGTGCCGACAGCACCCAGATTACTCGCGTTGACAGTCGTGAATGTCGCGGGGGTTCCTTTGCTGGTATTCATGTCAAAAACGGTAAAAAATGCATCGGAACTTGTGGTCGCCAACGGCTTCTCGCGGTCACCGGAGCCAGCCAGGACGGCCGTGTAATTTTTCGTCACCACCACATCAGGCGGATAAAAAAACTTACGGGTTCCGCTCCCTGTGAGGGCTGCAAGCGTGAACATACCCCAATCAGTCGCGGCAAACCCTGTGCTTTTTTCGAAGTCAATTCGGTAAATGTTACCGCCCACATCGACCGCGTAGGCTCTGTCTACATAACCGTCAAAGTCGGAATCAATCAATGCAACATCGGCGGGGACACTTCGCGTGGTGTTGAACTGCTTCAGAAGCGTTCCCGTGAAGGCGTCGAGCACCAAAACCGCGTTGCCCATGGTGGTGGCGCCTTGGGGAGAAACATCTTCTACCGCTGCGTCATAGCCCGCCCCCATGATGATGACCGGGTTCGTATTGCCCTTGATTTTTGCCACTTTGGGTTCAGACCAGGTTTGACCCAGAACCTTTATGTCCTCCTGTGTTTTTTTCCACAAGAATTTCGGAGCCGACGGGGTGGTTACGTCAAGCGCATACAGAGTAGGTCCGCCGCGGCGCATGGCGACGTAGACATACACCTTGTCATTGGTGCCATTTGCCAGCACCTTCTGGTAAATGCCGATGGGGCCATCGACAAAATAGTCGCGGGGGGTGGGCGTCGTGGTCGTGGTCGGCGTGCCAACCACCGTCGTCGAAAGACGAATCTCCGGTGAGTTAATGCGCAGTCGGTTCAACTTGGAAAAATGTTCCTCCGGTATGAAGCTCCACAGTTCGTTGCCAGCGCCTGCGCCAGCCTGGTTGCCATTGACCGCTCGCAAGCTGCCATCATTGGAGCCATAAAAGGCGACCACCCCCGTGGTGCCGCCATAGTTCACCACGGCCGGGCGGGAATGCAATACATCGCCATGCACGCTGGGGCGTATGGTGACGGGAGTTCCTGGCCCCTTCTCATCGCCAGCATTGTCAGTACCACGGACCCAGCTAACCAGATCAGACGACAGGGAGGTCACGGTTGATGTGTTAAACGGCCCCAAGCTGGTGCCAGATGTCGTACAGCCAAGACAGGTAAGCATATTACGCGTGGTTTGCGTGGTTTCGTATTTCGTCCGAATTTGTTGGGCAACCCCTCCTTTTTCTACCACTTCGCCATCAGGAGAATCAGAGCTGGACAGCGGTGTTCCAAGCTGCTGATTTACCCAAAAAGTGCTGGGACCGGTCCAGTATGAAACCGCCGATGGCGATATAAAACCGGTTGCGCCGTTGATGGCGGGATGGCCGTTGGCGTCGCTCAAAAACAAGCTGTCAGTTGCAGCGTCATATCCAAACGTGTATTGCTTCAGGTTGCCGCGCCAACGGGGGTTGGCATTCCCGTCCGGGCGAAACATGCCCATGAAAATCTGATTCAGATAGGTGCCGCGCGCGTTCACGCTCACGGGCAAGCTGGCGGATGCAAAGACGCTGTCAACCGCCTGAATTTGATTAAATATCTGGTCCATGGCATTGACGACTTCCGTCCCCGCACCGCCAGAACTCACAGAAAAATACTCGCCACCGCTGGCTTGCGCCATGCTTTTGAGCAGTGCAGTCCAGCCAAGCCCTTTTTCATTTGCGATTTTGTCCACATCGAGCGTAAAAGTGGAGACATTCTTCGGGCTACTTTTCATGAAGCGAGCCCACTCATCTGCAACATTGGACTGGGAACCGCTGGGTGACAAGACCAAGTCAGCGGGTCTGGTCAGGCCCAAGGGGCTGTAGGCGGCTGATAATTTTGTTGATGCGGCACTGGCGTCAGACGCGTTGTCTTGTACTGCGCCATTGCTGATGTAGATGATGTAGTTTCTCTGGCACTCGCTTAAAACAGGACTGACATAGGATGATCCGGATTTGCTGGGCAGCGCATTGCCTGGAATTGCATAGACAGCATTTGACGCCGGCGTGCCCGAAGTATTGCCTGTGTAATCAGTTTTATTTTTATTATCGCCAGCATACGGTGCTATACCGGCAAAGTAATAATAGGCCTCTGCCATGGTCAGACTGGCCTTGCCGGAATTACTCTTGTCGTCGTTGACCTTCAAACTATTTAACAGGTTCTGTAGCTTGGTTTGGTAATTGGTATCGAGCAAACGCACAGCTGAACGAACATAGCCTCCATCTGTATTTGAGTCACCAGAACCGGTCTCCGTAAACATCATCAAACCAACGCGAAAACGGTTGACAGACAAGCCATTGAAGGTTGAGACCAAGGCCGCTATTTCATTGGTAAAAGCACTATTCCAGTTAGCGGTGTTATCCAGAACGATAAGAACATTGGGCACATCGCCGACTACGTTGGGTCCGCTATAAATATCAATGTCACTGGTGTATTGCGCCTGTGCAGGCGCCGCCACTATCAGGGTAGCGACCAAGGTCACAAAGCAAAGGAATTTGCGGCTGATATGAGTGATCATTTCATTCTCCTCACAAACAAAGGTTGGCAGCATCGGTTTCCAGCACTCGTACCGCGACGCCCTGGTTGACGGTGACTTTTGCGCCGGTGCGCAGGTCTTCGACTGTTGCCCCAACATTCCATTCGCTGTTGGCGCATAGCGAGTTTCCGGCATCGGCTGCGGCATCGGGTATGTCAAGCCCACCGGCAGCGACAACACCCGACTTCATACATTGCCTGTCAGCGGCCAGCGCCATGTTCAGATCGTTACTCTTGATGGCCTTGGTGCGATAGCATTTGGGTTGCGGGTTGAGGGTGGCGGTGTAGTCGTTAGTGCCATTGCCATCGATGTCAACCTGAATCGGCGTGGCGGCAACGCTTGCGGGGTTGGTGGTAAAAAGGCTTGAGCTGATGGTTTGCTCTATCGCCTTTTGGGCCACCGCGATGGCTTCCTGTCGCGCCTGCATATTGCCGACAATGCGCAAGTTGCCCATTGAGCCCTTGAATGCACTGATGGCAAAGAGGCTCATGATAATCAGGAAAATCATTGCTATTAGCAACGTGGCACCTTGTTGTCTAAATCGTGGAGTCATGGTGTTTCTCTGGGACCGGCAACGTTGTTCAAACGGCTGGTAACGGTGTATGCACGGCGCTTGTAGCCGTCGCTAAAGGGGCCCTGGCTACCGGCCAGCCCCATTGAATATGTTTTTCCGTCGGTGAATCCGGCGCTTGGCTCGGTGCTTCGGGACAATAGGTTGATACGTACGCCCACAACGTTTTTCCAGTCGTTGTCTGGTGCGCCAGCCACGCCGCTCAAACCGGTCCGGTAAGTGTCTGGACTGCCATTGCCATCTGTATCGAATGCGAAGTCGTACGTGACGTCTTCTATGCCCTCAGCCAAAGGCGAAATGATGATCTGATTAGCCCGAAGTTCCGCCCGTTTGAGGGTAGGAACGGTGTCACTTCCGCACTCATTGCAACTGGCAATGTAGTAAATGCGCGTGATGTAGCGTTGTACGGTGTTAATGGAGGTGCACGCGAGGCCATGCAAAGTGAAGTCACTCGCCGTGGTGGACAGAATGAAACGCGTGGCATTGGGGTCAGTCGTGCATCGGGATGTCTGCAGGTAGAAGCTTCCGTCTGTCGCAGCTCCTGGCGCCACCGCAGTGGGGTCCACGCGCCGCAGCACGAGTGCCGGTGTGTTGGCCTTGTGGTCGCTCAAACAGCCCAACGCCGCTGCTTCTGTTGCGTTGAAACCAGTGATCGGTACCGGCGCCGTCAGAGCCGCATTGTTCCACCCCAGGTCAGCCAGGGTTGTCGCGCAGGGAGACACTGTTGGCAGCGTCATGCCGTTACTCGTTATCTCCCCGTAGTACCCAGCCACACTGACATCCTCATTGAGCAATTCAAGAGCATAGCGGCCATTTTCAATTTGACGAATACTCTTCTCGATTTCATTGCCGCTCTGGCTGCTGTTGGCAAACAACAGCGCCAGACCCGCCATCAAAATCAGGCCGATGGCAACAGCCACTAACAATTCGACCAGAGAAAACCCCTTGACCGATTGGTGTGCTGGCCTATGGCCGTGATGCAATTTGAGCTTCATAACGCAAGGTTGGCGATTTGCACGACCGTGGTGACTGCCCGGCGCATGTCTTCACTGGAGTATTGACCTTGACCGCAGGTACTGGCTGGCGCGCCAGTAGCCTGCACACCTTGCCACACCACGCTAATCAAATATTCATTGGTGGCGGGGCTGGTAATGCAGCCACGCGCGCCGGTCATGGCACCGAGTTTGGTCGTCCCTTGTAGTTCAGCCGCACCCTGTAATAACAAACTCCATTCACACAGGTCCGTGGCAACTCGAGTGGCGGCGGCTGAACAATCGCCCGGATCAGTCGTTCCAATTTCGTTGCCCACATAGGCGGCAGCATTGACCCGGTTCAACGCAATGCGCGCAGAAATGTCATTAATGAGAATCAGCGCCTGCGATCTCTGGTAGCCCTCGATCTGCGATAAAGCGGTCTTCGCCTGCAGGCCGACGAAACCGAGAACACCAAATGCAACGACCAACATTGCAATCAGCAGTTCGATCATCGCTGCGCCGCGCTGCGTCTTGTTTTTGATCATGTTGGACACTCCGTGGTAACGCTTTTCGGCCGCCCGGACGGATCCAGCGAAATACACCGCATACGCGTGCTTCCGTCTGAAAGTTGAAATCGCACCACAGTTGACGAATTGATTCGACCATTTCGATCAAAGGTGACCCCCGTCGGTGCAATTGTGAACGCCACGCCGTTTCCGGCACTGCCCTGGGTGCTTAGCACTTCAGCACTGGAGACAACTGTGACCAGCCACCCGTTGGCCCATTGAGTGGCCACAGGCGTGAGCGTGACGTCTGCGCCGCGCTTGACCGCCTCGCTGCGAGCCAGAGTCAGGTCGCTGACGATGCTGTAGGCAGTACTTCGAACGCGCTGCGCGGCCAAAATTTCGCGAAATGAAGGAGCGGCCAAGGACGCCGTGATGGCCAGGATCGCAACAGTCACCATCAACTCAATCAGCGTAAAGCCTGAGTTAATCTGTTTTGCTGAAGCGCTCACGGTCAGTCCTTACCAGCACGTAGGGGGGGATTTGCTTCCCGTTTGCTCGATGCTTAAAACGCCGCATTTATCCGCGGATTGAGAGCCCAGAGGCGTTGCGGTTGCCGTAAAGGAGGGAACGGTCGCTGTGCCCACCACGATGGATATCGTGTAGGTTTGTTGGACCGCGTTGGGAATGGAAACATTGAGCGCAGCCGGGGTGGCGACGTAACTGCGGGTATCGAGCAGCATCTGTTGCTGCCGCGCAGTGATGTTTAACAAGGTCGCTTGGGCATCCGCCCGCCTTGCTTTACGCACCTGATCAAGATAAGCCGGGTAGGCCACCGCAGCCAGAATACCGATGACTGCAACGGTAATCATCAACTCAATAAGGGTGAAACCGCGGCTGCGAAATTTTGAAACCATGAAAACGTACCCAATTAAAGAACTACGTACTGAACGTATTTTTATATCACTCAGTGAATTTTACGTTTTGCAAAGGAAATATGCTGGCCAAGGCGACCAGCGGTACCTTAAGCCGGACGAAGGGTGACCAGCCTGATTGATTTCACAGAATCCGCGTTCAAAACGCATGCCATTGACGCAAACCGGGCGCGCTACCTGTCAGTCTTCTTGCGGCACGTCCAGCCTAACCGGTGTTTAATTTCAAACAGGTCTTCTCGCCGCCTTCTATCTCACGACAAATACTGTTCGGCCAGCGTCATGCTGGCCAAGACGGCTGAAATAACGACCAGCTTTGAGCTGCTGCACGTTTAAGTTATATCCGGTGCGCCACCGTCGTCATCACCTTGGCGGCGGCGGTCATCAGGCTTTTCACTGGCGGCGGCAGTGGCACCGCCCCGGCTTTTTGCGCGTCCAGCGCATGGCGAACCTCGTCGTCTTTCATCTGCGCCACGATGGCGCGCGATGCATGGTCATTGGCGGGCAGCAGGCTCAGGTGGCTCTCCAGATGCGCTTCCACCTGGTTTTCAGTCTCCACCACAAAGCCCAGGCTGATCGGGTCGCCCAGCCGCCCGGCCAGCAGGCCCAGACCAAAGGCGGCGCCGTACCACAGGGGATTGAGCAAGGACGGGCGCGCGCCCAGTTCATCAAGTCGCTGCTGGGTCCAGGCCAGATGGTTGGTCTCATCGGCACTGGCTTTGGTGTAATGCGCGCGCAGCGCCTCGTTTTTTGTCGCAAAGGCCTGCGCCGTATAAAGCGCCTGCGCACAGACCTCGCCGACGTGGTTGACGCGCATCAGCGCGCCAGACTGGGCTTTTTCAGCCGCTGACAGTTCCGTGGCCTCACCCGGCAAGGTTGGGCAAGCTCGCTCGGCACGGGGGGTGACAAACAGCGTGCGCAGCGCGGCATCACAGGTGATAAAAAATCGGTCTTGCAGGTTGTTCAACATGGGGCATCTTTCACAAAAAATAATGACTGAATCTGGCTCTAGCCCCCGTCCGTATTGCGCAAGCAGCTATTAAATACATAACAAAAAAATGCCACGGCGGAAATGCCGACGACCACGCTGTGCGATGGTCACCATGAACAAGCCAAAAAACGCACGGGAATAAAGGCCATGACGGGCTTAGCCGAGTGTGACCCGGGCAAACTTGCGCTTGCCAACCTGCACCACGTAGGTGCCTGCACCCAGCTTCAGGCCTTTGTCGCTGACCACGCTGGCGTCGATCCGTACCCCACCGCCGTCAATCAGCCGGTTGCCCTCACCACTGGACGCAGCCAGGCCGGCAAGCTTGAGCAAGGCGCCGATACCCACGGGAGCGCCGCCGTCGCCTAACGGCAAGGCCACTTCGGCAATCTCGTCGGGCACGCCGCCCTTGCTTCGGTTAATGAAGTCCTGCTCGGCAGCATCCGCCGCCGCCGCCGAGTGAAAGCGCGCCGTGATCTCTTTGGCCAGCGCCACTTTGGCATCTTTCGGATTGCGCCCGGCCGCCACCTCGGCTTTGAGTCTGGCAATGTCTGCCTCGCTCTGAAAACTAAGCAAGGTGTACCAGCGCCACATCAGCACATCCGAGATGCTCAAAACTTTGGCAAACATGGTGTTGGCATCTTCGCTGATGCCAATGTAGTTGCCCTTGCTCTTGGACATTTTCTCAATGCCGTCGAGCCCTTCAAGCAGGGGCATGGTCAGGATGCACTGCGGCTCCTGGCCATACTCTGCCTGCAAGTGACGACCCACTAACAAATTGAATTTCTGATCGGTGCCACCCAGTTCCAGGTCACTCTTGAGCGCCACCGAGTCGTAGCCCTGCATCAACGGGTACAAAAACTCATGCACGCTGATCGGCGTGCCGGACTTGAAGCGGTCGTGGAAGTCGTTGCGCTCCATCATGCGCGCCACGGTGTATTTGGCCGCCAGTTCAATCATGCCGCGCGAGCCCAGGGTGTCGCCCCATTCGCTGTTGTAGCGAATCTCGGTCTTGGACGGATCCAGCACCATGGAGGCCTGGCGGTAGTAGGTCTGGGCGTTGACCTCGATTTGCTCACGAGTCAAGGGTGGGCGCGTGGTGTTGCGGCCAGACGGGTCACCAATCAGGGTGGTGAAGTCGCCAATCAAGAAGATCACGGTGTGGCCCAGGTCCTGCAACTGGCGCATCTTGTTGAGCACCACGGTGTGGCCAATGTGAATGTCAGGCGCGGTGGGATCGAGCCCGAGCTTGATGCGCAGCGGCACGCCGGTGGCCTCGGCGCGGGCCAGCTTTTTGACCCAGTCGTCTTGCGGGATCAGTTCTTCGCAACCCCGCAAAGTCACGGCGAGCGCTTCCCGGACACGATCTGTTACAGAAAAAGGGACAGTAGCAGCTTGATTCATAAGGGTTATTCTGGATGTCAGCCAAGAGGGCGACGTTATACTTTGCGTTTTCTCAAGTGTCTGAGTTTAATTCGCCAGGCACGTGCTTCCTGTCTGTTCGGTTGCGCACACAGCAACCTTTACCTGGACCACTTGTTTTGATAAACAGCCTCATTGGTGCTGGAAATGCTTTATTGACGGTTTCCAGCCAGATCATCCATCAGCATCCTAAACGCATTACTGCCGTCATCGCGGCCTTGCTGCTCAGCGGTGGCGGTGGCGCCTTCGCCGTCGCCTCATTCGCGCCCGATGCTGCTCAATTGCCAGTACGTGAAGTGCTGGAACCGGTACAGGCACTGCCGATTATCGTTCCGGCTGACCTGGACCTGCAGGCCCTCAAGCTGTTCAGGTCGGAGGTCACCCGCTCCAGCGATACCGCCGACACCTTGCTCAAGCGTCTGGGCGTCGATGACGCCGCCGCCGCCGCTTTCCTGCGCTCGGATGCCACCGCTCGGCAGGTCCTGATCGGACGCGCTGGCCGAAACGTCACCGCCGAGACTGGCGAGCGCAACAGCTTGCTCAAACTCAGCGCCCGCTGGAACAGCGACACCAACGGCAAATTCAACCGCTTGGTGCTGGAAAAAACAGCGCGGGGCTTTGTGTCGCGCGTGGAGTCGGCGCCGCTCACCGCCACCAGTCGGCTTGCCAGCGGCACGATCCAGACTTCCCTGTTTGCAGCCACCGACGACGCAAAAATCCCGGACAGTATTGCGACTCAGGTCGCTGATATTTTCTCGGGCGACATTGATTTCCATCATGCCTTGCGCAAAGGTGACCGCTTTTCTGTGGTCTACGAAACCCTCGAAGGCGACGGCGAACCGCTGGGTACCGGGCGTGTGTTGAGCGTGGAATTTGTCAATAAGGGCAAGACCTTTCAAGCGATGTGGTTCCAGCCTCCCCCCACGACCCACACAGCGTCTGCAAAAGGCGCAACAAATGTTGCAGATTCGGGCGATAAAGGCGGTTATTACACGCTGGACGGCCAAAGCCTGCGTCGCGCCTTTTTGGCTGCACCCTTGAAGTTCTCCAGAATTACCAGCACCTTCAAGATGCGTTTTCATCCCCTATTGCATGTTTGGAAGAAACACGAAGGGGTTGACTATGCGGCCCCAACCGGCACAGAGGTGCGCAGTGTCGGCGATGGTGTGGTTGATTTTGCCGGTGTGCAAAACGGCTATGGCAATATCATCATCCTCCAGCACCGCAACAACTACAAAACAGTGTATGCACACTTGAGTCGCGTCAACGTGCGCAAGGGCGAGAGCGTCAGCCAGGGTCAGAACATTGGTGCCGTAGGTGCCACTGGCTGGGCAACCGGTCCGCATTTGCACTTTGAGTACCGCATCAATGGCGTCTACACGGATCCACAGAACATTGCCCGTGAAAACGGGACCACGCCTCTGTCAGACTCCGCGAAGCCTGTTTTTGCCAGACTCGCCGCCGAAAACCGGGTTGCACTTGCGGCAGCGGCATCAACGCAGTCAGGCAACGTACAGTAATTGCGCTGGTCTGAGCTCAACGGACCCGTAGCACGGCGTGTCTGATCTGTATATTGGCCTGATGTCTGGCACCTCGCTGGACGGAGTGGACGGCGTCGTGGTCGATTTTTCTGGCGCGCACCTGCGCGTTTTGGCGCATGTCAATGCGCCTTTGTCGACGGCCTTGACCGACGAGTTACTGGCCCTCAACAGCCCTGGCACGAATGAATTGCACCGCGCGGCACTGGCCGCCAATGCCTTGGTGCGCGTCTATGCCCACGTGGTGACCCAGTTACTTGAATTGGCGGGCATTGAGCACGGCGCCGTCGCTGCCATCGGCGCCCATGGCCAGACGGTGCGGCATCAGCCGCAGTCGTTCGACGGCACCGGCTACACCCTGCAACTCAATAACCCAGCCCTTCTGGCCGAGCTCACCGGCATGGATGTGGTTGCCGATTTCCGGAGCCGCGATGTGGCGGCCGGCGGCCAGGGTGCGCCGCTG
>DATCIC010000043.1:0-2589 GCA_036508025.1 Rhodoferax sp.
CTATTTGTCATATAAAATATGGCGTGGACTGGGCGTATGCAGGGAAGCCACTTTTTTGCTCAACAATAGCCCCCAAGGAGAATCTTCAAGCGTGAATGAATTGCTACTCTGGGCCGCGCTCGCCCTGGCCATGCTCAATGCCGGCTTGCTGATTTGGGTCGTTCTACAGCGCGGCGGCGCGCAGGACCAGGCCGAGGTTGACCGGCTGTCGCGGGAGGCAGCGCACCAGGCGCTATTGGCACTGGTAACTGGCAGCTCTGAGCGCCTGGAGCGCGAGTTGCGCCGCGAGATCAGCGAGTCAGCACGCGCTGGACGCCAGGAGCTGACGCAAAATCTGGCCACGTTTCAGCAAGCGCTGGTGCAGCAGGGCGCACAGGCCACGCGCACGCAAAACAGCCAGATAGACGCCTTTGGTCAGCAGTTGGCCCTTTTGCAAAAGACGCTGTCGGATACGCTGACGATGCAGCTCTCGGCCCTGAGTGAATCGAACGCGCGGCGGATGAATGAAATTCGTGAGACGCTGGAAAAGCAGTTGGCGCAGCTGCAAATCACCAATGCCGCCAAACTTGACGAGATGCGCGCTACGGTGGACGAAAAGCTGCAGACCACACTGCAGACCCGGCTCGGCGAGAGCTTCAAGCAAGTGGCTGATCGATTGGAACAGGTCCACAAGGGCTTGGGTGAAATGCAGACGCTGGCCGCCGGCGTGGGCGACCTCAAACACCTGCTGACCAACGTTAAAACCCGCGGCATTTTTGGGGAGGCGCAACTGGCCTCGCTGCTGGAACAGGTGTTGGTGGTTGATCAATACGCGGCGCAGGTGGCGACGCGTCCAGGCAGCAAAAACGTCGTCGACTTTGCCATCAAACTGCCGGGCACGTCTGCGCATAGCGAGCCGCTGTGGCTGCCGATTGACGCCAAGTTTCCCAATGAAGACTACGAGCGACTGCTGGACGCGCAGGGCAGGGCGGATGCCTCTGGCGCTGAAGCAGCCGGCAAGGCGCTGGAGTTGCGCATCCGGCTGGAGGCCAAATCGATTGCCGACAAATACGTGGAGCCGCCGCACACCACCGATTTCGCCATTCTATTTTTACCGACTGAAGGGCTGTATGCCGAGGTGCTGCGCCGGCCCGGCTTGATGCAAGCCCTGCAGCGCGAGCATCGCATCACGCTGGCTGGGCCGACCACGCTGCTGGCGATGCTGAGTTCCTTGCAAATGGGCTTTCGCACGCTCGCGCTGGAGAAGCGATCCAGCGAGGTGTGGCAGGTGCTGGGCGCGGTCAAAACCGAGTTCGGCAAGTTTGGTGACGTGCTGGCCAAGGTCAAGTCGCAAACCGAGACCGTGCTCAAAACACTGGACAGTGCCGAGACCCGCAGTCGCGCCATGGGCCGGGCGCTGAAAAAAGTCGAGGCGCTGCCCGACACACAAGTGCAGGCCCTGATTCCGATGGACAAAGACTTCGACCGCGACGTGGAGGCAGAGCGGGCGTGAGCCTCGCGCCCGCCCACACGCCAGCCCCCCGCTTTGCGCTGGCGCGCCTGATTGCCGGGCAAATCTGCCTGCATGCCTGCATGCCTGCATGGCTGGCATGCGCATGGCGGCACCCTTGCTGGCATTGCGTGAGGGCTACAGCGCCATTGCGGTTGGTTTCCTGCTGGCCCTGTTTGCCTTGACACAGGTTTTTCTGGCCTTGCCGGCGGGCCGCTATGTGGACCGGCACGGGCTCAAGCGCCCGGTTGGTTTTTGTGTTGTTGCAGCGGCGCTGGGGGCCTGGCTGGCGGTGGCGTTCCCGGTCTTTCCCGTGCTGTGCCTGAGCGCCTTGATGACGGGTGGGTCAACGGGCGTTGCCGTCATTTCGCTGCAGCGCCATGTGGGGCGGGCGGCGCAGAATGCGACGGAGTTGAAGAAGGTGTTCAGCTGGCTGGCCATCGGCCCGGCGGTGTCGAATTTTGTCGGCCCCCTGGCGGCTGGTCTGCTGATCGACTACAGCGGCTTTCGCGCGGCCTTTTTGTTGCTGGCCTTGTTGCCACTGGCGACCTGGTTCTGGGTGCGCCGCACCGTGGAATTGCCGCCGGTAGCCGTGGTGCAGGGTGCCGCGCCCAACAAGGCCTGGGACTTGTTGCGTGAGCCCCTCATGCGCCGGCTGATACTGGTGAACTGGCTCTTGTCATCGTGCTGGGATGTGCACACCTTTGTGGTGCCGATTCTCGGGCACCAACGCGGCTTCAGCGCTTCGGTGATCGGCGCGATTCTGGGCGCATTTGCCATTGCGGCCGCCTTTGTCCGTGTGTTGCTGCCGGTGTTTGCATCGCGCGTGCACGAGTGGGTTGTCGTGGCTTCGGCCATGACGATGACCGCCGTGCTGTTTGGTGTCTATCCCCTGATGACAACACCGCTGGCGATGGGGGCTTGTTCCGTTCTGTTGGGCTTGGCGCTCGGTTCGGTACAACCCATGATCATGAGCACCTTGCACCAGATCACCCCCGAGGCACGCCATGGTGAAGCGCTCGGTCTGCGGTTGATGACCATCAACGCGTCGAGTGTGATGATGCCGATGTTGTTTGGCACCGCTGGGGCAGTGGTGGGTG
>DATCIC010000044.1:0-2131 GCA_036508025.1 Rhodoferax sp.
GGCGGGCGCCCGCCGGAACTGGACGACCCCGACGTACTGGAGTGGATTGGCCGCTTTCTGGCGCGCATTCATACGGTGGGCGCTGCCAAGCCCTTTGCCAGCCGCCCCGCATTGGACCTGCAAAGCTTTGGCATCGACTCGCGCGAGTGGCTGCTGGGCCATGACCAGGTGCCACTGGATGTGCAATCAAAGTGGGCCAAGGCGTCGCAGGATGCTATTGATGTAATAGCTACTCATGCCTGTTTGACGGGGGCTAAAGGCCAAAATGATCCCTATTTCGAGCCCATCAGGCAACTCCGCCTGCACGGCGACTGCCACCCGGGCAACATTCTCTGGACGCCACTGGATTTGCCGACAAGCGCCGGGCCGGGCCCGCACTTTGTCGATCTGGATGACGCCCGTAGCGGCCCGGCCGTGCAAGACCTTTGGATGCTGCTCAGTGGCGACCGCCAGCAGCGCACGCGTCAACTCGGCTGTCTGGTCGATGGCTACGAGCAGTTCCGCGAGTTTGACCGGCGCGAACTGGCCCTGATCGAGCCGCTGCGCACCTTGCGCCTGATCCATTACAGCGCCTGGCTGGCGCGGCGCTGGAGCGACCCGACTTTCCCCATCAACTTCCCGTGGTTTGGTTCCAGCGACTACTGGCAGGGCCAGGTGCAGATGCTGCAGGAGCAGATCGAAGCGATGCAGGAAGAGCCATTGCGGGTCTAGGACGAAAGCCGGACGCGGCTGGCCGGAAAGATGATCTTGAACACCGAGCCTTTGCCCGGTATGCTGTTAATTTTTAACTCGGCACCGTGGCGCTGCGCCACATGCTTGACGATGGCAAGCCCGAGGCCGGTGCCGCCGGTGTCGCGTGAGCGGCTGCGGTCGACCCGGTAAAAACGCTCGGTCAGGCGCGGGATGTGTTCCGGGGCGATGCCAGGGCCGGTGTCCGATACTGAAAACTCAGCCCGGTCGTCGGCCAGCAGCCGCGCTCGCACTTCAATTTTTCCACCGTTGGGCGTGTAGCGAATGGCGTTGCTCACCAGGTTGCCCAACGCACTGAGCAATTCGTTGGGTGCGCCCATGATGTCACCCGCGAGCGAACTGTCGAACGTCAGGTGGTGCAAGGGCTCGTAGTCTGGGCTCAGTACCGCTGACAAGGCGCGACCGTCCTGCTCCAGTTGGCGCATCAGGGTTGGCACGGCGATGCCCTCGCTGTCACTCGGCAGCGGGCTGCCCTCCAGCCGCGAGAGGACCAGCAGATCCTTGACAAGGCTCTGCATGCGCCCGGCCTGCTGCGCCATCAAGGCCAGGTAGCGGGCACGTTCCTCGTCGGTGAGGGGCAAGGTCTGCAGCGTTTCGACAAAACCGGCCAGCACCGTCAGTGGGGTGCGGATTTCGTGCGAGACATTGGCGACAAAATCACGCCGCATGGCTTCGGCCTGTTCGACGGCGGTGATGTCGCTGGAGAGCAGCAGCAGACGCCCTTCGCCATAGGGATGCAGGTGAACGGACAGCCTGACCGGCCGCGCCGGTGTGCTTTCACGCCCGGGCATGATGAGCTCATGGCGGTAATCCCGACTGGAAAAATAACTCGCAAATCCGGGATCGCGCACCAGATTGCCCAGGTGTTGCAGCAGGTCGCGTTGCGCATCCAGACCAAAATGCGAGGCTGCGGTCTGATTCAGCCACTCGATTTGCCCCTGCGCATCCAGCAGCAGCACGCCATTGGGTGAGGCCTGCAAGGCAGAGAGAAAATCCTGCAGCCGGTGTCGGCTCTCCTGCGTCATTTGCTCGCGGGCGCGAATCAGACGCCGGGTTCGATCCGACACCTCACCCCACAAGCCGGAGCGCATGGCCGCCTCGGAGGCATCACCGACGCGCAGCCAGCGCAACAAGCGCGCGCCGCGCGATGTATCCATCAAAAACCAGACCACACTGCCCAGCACCACACCGGCCAGGGTGCCCACCAGCTCGCTTGTCGCCGCGTGAGAGGATGACGTCGCATACCAGCCGGCCAAGCCCCCCAGGAGTTGGCACGCGATGAAGGAAAAAAAGCGCCAGAACATGATGAGGCTGCTGTTACCGCTAAACAGCGCGCAAGCTGCGTTGGATCACGCGCTGGCCTGCACCGGCGCGGCTGGTA
>DATCIC010000045.1:0-4021 GCA_036508025.1 Rhodoferax sp.
GGTCGAAGTCCGCGATGCCAAGGCCAACTACGCATCATCGCTGGCCACTGACAGCAACACCGAGCGCCGCTACTACGCCGGCCTGACCTGGGAAGCAACGGCGGCCACCACCGGCATCGTCAAGGTCGGGCGCATGACCAAAGACTTCGACCTGGCCGATAGGCCCGGCTACTCCGGCAGCAGCTGGGAAGCCGCGGTGCACTGGCTGCCCCTGACCTACAGCGCTTTTGATCTTAAAACTGCGCGCTCCACGGCCGACTCCACTGGTTTCGGCAACTTTGCCCTCAACACCAGCACCGACCTGATCTGGAGCCACAAGTGGACCCAATCCCTCAGTTCGCGCGTGGCCGTTGGTGTGCTCAACACCGAGTTCAGTGGCACCAATCGCAGCGACACCACCAACAACTATGCGTTGACGGTGGACTACGCCGTGCTGCGCTGGCTCAAGGTCGGTGTTGACTTTGCCCGCACCGACAGAACTTCCAATGACGCCAATTACACCTACCAGCGCAACGTCTCCATGCTGACGCTCAACGCGTCGCTTTGATCACTTTATTGGCAGCACCGGTCCCGGCTTCATCTTGCTTGCCGGGCTGGTCCAGGAGAACTCATGATTGAAGTTGGCGTGCATCAGGTCACCCGCAAATGCTTTCATGGCATTTTTTCGTTTTTGTTGGCGGCCGCGGTCATGGCGCTCCTGTTGATGGGGTCGCCAGTGGCACAAGCACAAGCACAAGCCAAGACCGGCAACGACGCCGTCAGCCTGCTTTCAACCTACAAGCTGGCAGCGGGCGACGTCATTACTATCCGCGTCTTTGGTGAAGATGACCTCAGCCGGGAAAAAATTCGCCTCTCTGACGCCGGCACCATTCCTTATCCGGTACTCGGTGAGGTCAAGGCGTTGGGCCTGACCATCGGCGAGATCGAGCGCTCCATCACCGCTGGTCTGAGCGTACGTTATCTGGTCAACCCGCGCGTGTCAGTCACCATTGAAGAATACCGCCCGTTCTACATCAATGGCATGGTCGAGAAGCCAGGGGCCTATCCCTTTCAGCCGGGCCTGACCGTGCTCAAGGCCAGCTCATTGGCCGGCGGCTTCAAGGAGCGCGCGTCGTTCTCCAAAATCTCGATCATTCGCGAGGATGCGCCCAAAGCAGGGCCGCAAAAAGCAGAAATCAACACCCCGGTCAATCCGGGGGACACCATTTTTATCGAAGAGTCATTCTTCTGAACCCAATTGCACCGCCCAATGACTGAACATCAACTGCTTGGCATCGCCCCGGTCAAGCCCCTTTTCTTCCATGACCCGGCCGACGTGGAGCCGCGTTTGGACTTTGTCGAATACTGGCGCACCCTGCACAAGCGCAAGTGGGCCATTCTGGCGTTTGCTCTGGCCGTGACGCTGGTGGCCGGCGTGGTGGCCTTTGTCAGCACGCCGATTTTTGAGGCAAAAACCACCCTGCTGATCGAGACCAACAAGCAAAAAGTGGTCACCATTGAAGACGTGTACGCCGGCGTCGGTGCCACGCGCGAATACTTTCAAACCCAGGTTGAAATCATCAAATCGCGTGAAGTGGCGCTCAAGGCCATCGCCAAACTCAAGCTCTATGACAACCCTGACTACGATCCGCGCCTGCCCAAGAAAGGCATCGCCGCATTGCTCAAGCAGATCGGCTTTGCCACCGAGAATCAACCCAGGGAATGGAACGAGCAAACATTGACCGAAGCGGTCTATCCCCGCTTTGCCGCTGACCTTTCCATCGAACCGATTCGCCTGAGCCAACTCGTCGTCATCCGCTTCTCTTCCCCCAGCCCGGCGCTGGCGGCCAGTGTCACCAACACCATGGCCCAGACCTACATCGAAAACGACCTCGATGCCCGCTACCAGATGACCCGCACCGCCTCGGTCTGGCTGCAGGAGCGGCTCTCCGGTCTGAAAGACAAACTCAACCAGTCGGAACAGGTGTTGCAGGGCTACCGCGAGAAGTCGGGCATCGTCAACATCAAGGAAGCAGCCCAAAGCGGCACTGGCCAACAGCTTGAGCAACTGCAGACGCGTCTGATCGAAGCGCGCACCCGGCGCGCCGAGATCGAAGCCACGCACAACATCATTAAGCAAGCCGCCAGCGGCGGCGACCTGGCGTCCCAGCCCGCCGTGCTGAACAGTGCCCAAGTGGCCGACGCCAAACGCCAGGCTTCAGAGGCAGCGCGCAAGCTGGCTGAGGTGTCGCAGCGCTATGGCAAAGAGCACCCCAAATTCTTGCAGGCCGACTCCGAAGCCAAAGCCGCCACCGAAAACCTGCAACGCCAGATCGACCTGGTAGTGGGCGGCATCAACCACGAATATGAGCGTGCCCGCAGCACCGAAAAAATGCTCGAAGGCGCCCTGGCCTCAGCCCGCGGCACCGTGCAAAGTGTCAACCGCAAAGAGTTTGAGCTGGGCCAGTACGAGCGCGAGGTTGAATCCAACCGCCAGATGTACGACATGTTCATCAAGCGCTCCAAAGAAACCAACGTCGCCGGCGACCTGCAAACCACAGTGGCGCGCGTGGTGGACCCCGCTGCCGTGCCCAGCTCGCCCATCAAACCCAAGAAGCCGCTCATCGTCGCCGTGGCGCTCTTCATGGGCCTGTTGATCGGGGCCATGCTGGCGCTGCTGCTCGACGTGCTCGACAACACCCTCAAAACCACCGAAGAAGTCGAATCGCGGCTCAAGCAACCGCTGTTGACCGTGCTGCCGATGTTGACCAAAAAAGATGCCGAGCGCATGGTCAGCGGTCGTCTCGTGCTGGACGCACCCAATTCGCTCTATGCCGAGGCCGTTCGCACCGCCCGCACCGGCGTGCTGCTGTCGTCGGTTGACCTGGCATCGCGCATTCTGGTCGTGACCTCCAGTGTGCCCGGCGAAGGTAAATCCACCTTCGCCAGCAACCTGGCCATGGCGCACGCCTTTACCAAACGCACGTTGCTGATTGATGCCGACATGCGCCGCCCCAGCATTTCCAAGACCTACGGGCTCGACAGCAGTATTGGCGGCTTGTCCGAGATGGTGGCCGGCACCGCCAAGCTGGGCGACTGCCTGCACAAGGTGGAAAACTCCAACCTCATGGTGCTCAGCTCGGGTGCCATCCCGCCCAATCCGCTCGAACTGCTGCTCTCGGAGCGCTTTGCCCACGCTCTGGAGGCGCTGGCCAAGAACTTTGAAGTCATCATCATCGACTCGCCGCCGATCGAACTGGTGAGCGATGCCCTGGTCATTGCGGCGCGCGCCACGGGTGTCATTTTTGTCACCAAGGCCCAAAGCACCCCCTACGCCTTGGCGCGCAAGGGCCTGCGCCGGCTGACCCGTGCCAACGCCCACATTGTGGGTGTGGTGCTCAACGCCCTGGATTTCAACAAGGCCGAAAAATACTACGGCGAATACTCCGGCTACGGCAAACACGGCTACGGCACCTACGGCTCCACCTACGGCGGCACTTACGGTTCCGGTAGCCTGGCGCCAGTCGTCAAAAAAGCCGCCTGACGCCACGGCACTGAGCAGGGCCCTGCGCGCATGATCGATCTGCATTGCCACTTTTTGCCGGGCATTGATGACGGGCCCGAGACCATGGCGCAGGCGCTGGAGTTGGCCCGTGCCGCCGTGGCCGATGGCATCACCCACTCGGTGCTGACCTCGCATGTGCACCCCGAGCGCTACGCCAACCGGCGCAGCAGCCTGGCGCTGGCGGTGGCCGAGTTCGCGGCCGAGCTGGCGCAAGTCAACATCGCGCTCAATGTGCGCATCGGCGGGGAAGCCCGGCTTTGCCCCGAGCTGATTGACCTGGTGGCCGATGACCAGGTGCCGTTTCTGGGTGAAGTGGCCGGCTACCGCATCCTGCTGCTGGAGTTTCCGCACCAGATGATCCCGCTGGGCAGCCTGCGCTTTATCCGCAGCCTGCTCAAGCTCAAGATCCGCCCGCTGATCGCCCACCCCGAGCGCAACAAAACCATCATGGCCAACACCGACAAAGTGCGCGAATTC
>DATCIC010000046.1:0-4392 GCA_036508025.1 Rhodoferax sp.
AAGAACTGAGGCGATATCGGCCCTGGTCGACGATGAACTGGCCGAGCCCGTTCGCGCTGTGCTCGATGCGCACGTCGCGGGCTGCGCGATCTGTGCGCCAGTGCTGGCCGAGTTCAGGCAGTTGCGGACCACCTTTGCCGCATTGCCCGACGTGACGCCAAACGTCGATTTCGCCTTTCTGGTGGATCGCCGCATCGCCGCCGCCGACCTTCCCAAGCCCAAATCAAAGCCGCAGCGCTGGCGTTGGTGGCAGCTCGCACCGGCGACGCTCGGCGGCGCCCTCTCGCTTTCGCTCGGCGTCTATTTGGGCGGCACACTGATGCTTGGGTCCCAAGCGACAACGCAACATGCGGCGCTGCAGATGACCGCCTTTACCGCAATCCCTCCGGGCGCTTTGTGCCCGGCCCTGCAAGCCTGCAATTCAATGGGTCGCTGACATGAAACGCTACTGGGTTTATCTGCTACTGGCGATCTCGCTGCTGGTCAACGTGGGCGTACTTGCCGGCGCGTGGTTTCAGGCCTGGCACGCGCAAGGCGCGACCGAACTGGCCTTCTTCGGGATGGGTCATGAACGGGTTCCGGACTATTTAAAGCTCGATGGCACGCAAATAGAGCGCTGGCACGCGATGGAGCAAGACTTCGTCAAGGTCCTCAATGACGTCGGCAGCGAAATCCAGATTCACCGCGAGCGTCTGGTGCGCGAGATATTCTCTGCTCAACCCGACACGTCATTCATCGAGCGCGAGCGCACTGCAATCTTCACGCTGCAGGAGGCGCAGCAGCGCAGCGTCATTGAGCAACTGCTGAAGGAGCGCGAGATGTTGAATGCTGAGCAGCGGCGCGCCCTGGCCGACCTGCTGCTCAAGCAGGATCCACACGGCACCGCAGGCCAAAAATAATCTGGAACAAATCTCCAACTGCTTCGTTTATCCAAGTAAGGCCCGGTCGAATCGAGACCGGGCCTTGATGAGAACGAAGTCCGTAACTACCACTGGAGAATTACCCATCATGAGATTCAATCAAATCGCAGCCAAAGCTTCTGTCCTGGCGACCTTCTCGGCGGCCCTGCTGCTCGCAGCTGGGCCTGCATCCGCTCATTGCGATGGCGTGGACGGCCCGGTCATTAAAGCAGCGCAACAAGCGCTCGACACCGGGAACGTCAATCGCGTGCTGATCTGGGTGCAAGCTTCTGACCAGGCGCAGATCAAGGACGCATTTCGCAAGACGCTCGACGTCAGGCAGTTGAACCCTACTGCCAAGAAACTGGCTGACTATTCCTTCTTCGAGACATTGGTACGCGTGCATCGAGCCGGAGAAGGGGCACCTTACACCGGGATCCAGCCTGCGGGCCGCGACCTTGGCCCGGCGGTGGTAGCCGGCGACAAGGCGCTTGAAACGGGATCCGTCGAACCCTTGGCGAACTTGCTCACGAAGGCAGTACACAAAAGCGTCGGGGGGCAGTTCAAGGACGTCATCGCCATGAAGAATTTCAAGACTGACGACGTTGCAGCCGGACAAGAGTATGTGAAGGCGTATGTCGGTTATATCCATTCAGTCGAGCGGATTTACGAAGCGACTGAAAGTTCCGCGCACGGCAACGCTCCGGAAAGCGCTGCAGCGGCCCATCAGCATTAAGCCATTCGAACCTCCTACCAATTCGTTGTTGTTTGAGCAACTTATTCGTGGCAGCATACGTCAACTGAATTTCCATCCTGGTGATACATCAGGTGGTCGCTGAATGCGTCACGGTTTGATGCCTGTAGCACTTTCGAAAGGAGGGTGTCAGAGCGCTTTTTACCGACGATTTTTGAATTCTCAACGAAGTTCTTGTTAACAAGAAAGGTGAAGGTGCCAGATGTTTATCGTTATTATTTCTTTCCCACCCATTAAGGAAGGCAAGGACGCCGAGTTCCGCGAATGGTTTGCGACATCGAACGAGGAGTTCTCCAAGTGCAAGGGGTTTCTCCGTCGGAGGCTGCTCGAGCCAATGAAGGGCGGAACGTACGTCGCCGTTCACGAACACGAAAGTCAGGAGACGTTCGAAGCCATGCACCACAGCGAGCCCCATGCCGAGGCCCGTGCCCGCGTCGACCCCTGCTTCGAGGGCGCCCCCTCGGCGGTCTTCTACGAGGTCGTGGTCGACAGCCAGAATACAGCCCCGATGGCAGGCTACCCGCGCGCCTGACGCGGGACGTTGAACGGCGCTTTCGGGAAACCGCTATGACTGATCAAACTCTGCCAGGGGAGAAGGTTTGCACTGGCTAAGAATGACGGTGGAAAAAAATAGTATGAGAGCGCTCAATGTCCAAGCACCTTATTGAATTCACCACCGACAAACGCTTTATCCGACGCGTGCGCGAGCTCAAAACCATAGAAATAATGGTCCGCATGTACTGCCGCCACCACCATGGCGGCACGCCGCTATGCGCCGACTGCGCCGCGCTGTTTGACTATGCCCAGCGCCGTCTGCAACGCTGTGTGTTCGGCGACGCCAAACCCAACTGCGCCCAATGTGTCGTGCATTGTTACAGCGCGGCGATGCGTGAAAAAATAAGGATCGTGATGCGGTGGGCCGGGCCACGCGTGCTGCTAAGACACCCCATCCTCGGCATCTTGCACCTGCTTGCCGACCGTCGACCCATACCGGTGCTGCCGGCCAAGCGCCAACCAAAAGATCCGGCTACGCACAGCACTGCGAGCGCTGGCAAAGGCTAGAGAGGATAGCGTTCACGCAGACAGCGGGAGTTCAGCAACAATCCCGCCACCAATGCGAAACAGGCGACCGCGCCCAGAATCAGGACGGCGGCGGTCCATGGCCGACCGGCCTGCTGGCGCAAAGCGACGAGTTGCAGCGCCGTCCACAGCCAACTGGCGGTTGCAGCGTAGGCCGTCAACTGCAACAGGATAAGGCTCCAGCGCTTCCGGTACAGGAACAGCAAGGGCGTGGCCAGACACAGGGTGACCAGCAAGAAATTGCCGACTCGAAAAAAATGCGCAGCCAGCAGCAGCGCTGCAATGACGAAAAGACTGATGCGAACGGACATTGGATAGCTTTCAGTTGATCTTTGGATTTATCAATTTTAAAAGAAGTATTTTTATTATATCTTTCCACAGATGCACGTAGAACGCATCATTAGTAATGTTCGATTCGAACTTACGTCCATTTCTCGTTCAAAACTATGCTTTTTATCCTTGTCGGTTGCCATCGCATCTCCTTGGAGCTCTACCGGGGCCATCAAGGGGGACTGAAACCGAAGTGCAGTTGATAATTGAACCCTTCGATCCTCCCAAAGTCCCCATCAAGCGCGGGGCAGTTGAAGGAACTTGAAGGCATGTGCAGGCAGATGAAGGAAGCGAAACGACGCTAAGTGGCTGATGTATAAAGAAAAGAACACTTTCGAAGCAGAGCCAGAAGAGGCCGGAAAACACACGCCCATGATGGCCCAGTATTTCGGCCTCAAAGCTGACTACCCGAACACCCTGCTTTTTTACCGCATGGGCGACTTCTACGAGCTGTTTTTTGCCGACGCCGAGAAGGCCGCGCGCCTGCTTAACATCACCCTCACCCAGCGCGGCCAGAGCGCCGGGCAGCCCGTGATGATGGCGGGTGTGCCGTTTCATTCAGTGGACACGTATCTGGCCCGGCTCATCAAATTGGGCGAATCAGTGGCGATTTGCGAGCAGGTCGGCGAGGTCACCGGCAAAGGCCCGGTGGAGCGCAAGGTGGTGCGCGTCGTCACCCCTGGCACGCTGACCGATCTGGAACTGCTAAGCGATAAATCCGAGTCGATGCTGCTGGCCGTGCAGCAAGGTCCGCGCAACGTCTGCGGCCTGGCCTGGCTCAGCGTGACGCAGGGCGAAGTGCATCTGGCCGAGTGCGCGGCGGACGACCTGGCGCAGTGGGTGCTTCGCATCGCTCCCGGCGAGATCATTTTCAGCGCGGGTGCTACGCCAACTTTTGAAGCGCGCCTGCGTAGCGCGCTGGTTTCTGGCGCGGTATCTGTGAGCGTGCGGCCCGACTGGCAATTTGACGCAGGACTTGGTGAACAGAAATTGCTGGCCCAGCTTCAGGCCGCCAGTCTGGCACCGTGGCAGGCGCAAGATTTGCCGCAGGCCCACGCCGCCGCCGCCGCCCTTCTGGGTTACGCAGAGCACACACAAGGCCGGGCGCTGACCCACATCCAGAGCGTACGGGTGCAACGCAGTGACGAGTTGATCGACCTGCCGCCCACCACCCGGCGCAACCTGGAGCTCACCCAGACTTTGCGCGGTGAGGATCAACCCACGCTTTTTTCTCTGCTTGACACCTGCATGACCGGCATGGGCAGTCGCCTGCTGAAAAACTGGTTACTTGAACCCCGGCGCGACCGTGGCGAGGCGCAACAACGGTTG
>DATCIC010000047.1:0-2690 GCA_036508025.1 Rhodoferax sp.
CGCGACGCCGGCCGCCAGGCCCAGGCCGCCCAGTGCGTAGGCGGTGCGCTGTGGGCTGCGGCTGGGCGAGGAGCGAGCGCTGTCGGGGCCGAACACCTCGGCCGCCGCTTTGTCCACCACGTGCCGGTCGACGCGCTGCAGGCCGCTGGCCCAGGCCCCCAGCAGTGCGCGTCCGCACAGCAGGTTGATGCGCCGTGGCACGCCCTGCGCGAGGTGGTGGATGCGCTGCAGGGACGGCCGGTCAAACGGCATCGCGCCGGTGTGCCCGGCCACCGCCAGACGATGCCCGATGTACTGGCTGCTCTCGGCAGCGGTCAGTGCGTCCAGGTGAAAACGCGCAATCACGCGCTGGGCGAGTTGTTCGAGTTCAGGGCGCGCCAGCATGGTGCGCAGTTCGGGCTGGCCAATCAGCACAATCTGCAGCAGCTTGCGCTCATTGGTTTCCAGGTTGGTCAGCAAGCGCAACTGCTCCAGCACCTCGGCTTCAAGGTTCTGCGCCTCGTCGATGATGAGCACGCTGCTTTGTCCGGCGGCGTGACGCTGGAGCAAAAAGGCATTGAGCGCGTCGGTGTAGTCCTTTCCCGTGGCTGCGCGCAAGGCGGCAGGTGCCACTGTGATGTGGAACTCCTCGCAGATCGACTGCAGCAACTCGGTGACACTGAGTTTGGGGTTGAATATGTAGGCCACCTGGCAGCCGGTGGGAATCTGCTCCAGGAAGCAGCGGCAAATCGTGGTTTTACCGGTGCCGATGTCGCCGGTGAGCAGCACAAAGCCACCACCGGTGCCGCCTGCAGCGCCGCCCGAGCCGACCACCCCGTAGAGCAGATGCGCCAGCGCCTCCCGGTGGCGCTCGCTCATAAACAGGTAGCGCGGGTCGGGCGCGATGGAAAAAGGGTCTTGCGTCAAGCCGAAGTGTTGCGAGTACATAAGGGCGAAGGATAACCCTGAGTCGCAGCGGGGTCTGCCGCATGCCCGTCAAACGACCCCAGGTTCTACAATCCGCCCCCTAACCTTGTTGTCTATTGGAATTTTTGAAGACCCGCCATGAGTGCCTTTTTAGAAGAAACCGTTTTAAGTGTTCACCACTGGACTGACCGTCTGTTCAGCTTTACCACTACGCGGGACCCGACCCTGCGCTTTTCCAATGGCCATTTCACGATGATTGGCCTGCGCCTTGAAACCGGCAAGCCCTTGCTGCGCGCCTACAGCATTGTCAGCGCCAACTACGAAGATCATCTGGAGTTCCTGAGCATCAAGGTGCAAGACGGTCCTCTGACCTCACGCCTGCAGCACATCAAGGTTGGCGACAAGATTGTGGTCGGGCGCAAACCCACCGGCACCTTGCTGATTGACTATTTGCTGTCCGGTAAAAATCTGTACCTGATTGGCACCGGCACCGGTCTGGCGCCGTTTTTGAGCATCGTGCGCGACCCCGAAACCTATGAGCGCTTCGAGAAAGTCATTTTGGTGCACGGCGTGCGCGAGGTGGCCGAGCTGGCCTACCACCACTACCTGACGCAGGAGCTGCCCGAACATGAGTTTCTGGGCGACATGGTGACGGAAAAACTGCTGTACTACCCGACCGTGACGCGCGAAGCCTTTGTGCACCAGGGCCGCGTCACCACGCTGCTGGAAACCGGCCAACTACAGGCCGACCTGGGCCTGCCCAAGTTCGATCCTGCGCATGACCGCGTCATGCTGTGCGGCAGCCCCGACATGCTGCGCGACCTGAAACACCTGCTGGAAAAACGCGACTTCATGGAAGGCAACACCACCAAGCAAGGTGACTTCGTGATTGAGCGCGCTTTTGCCGAGCAGTAAGCTCAAACGCCCTGCAGCGCGCACCTCATTGAGCGCCACCCCGCTTGTCTCTTGTGCTGCCACCTGCTGATGGTCAGTCGATAGCCGCCATGCTGCTTGCCGCCGGCCGCGGCGAGCGCATGCGGCCCCTGACCGACAGCACACCGAAACCTTTGCTGCCCGTGCGCGGCAAGCCGCTGATGCAGTGGCAGCTGGAGGCGCTGGCGCGCGCCGGTGTCGGCCGGGTGGTGGTCAACACGGCTTGGCTGGGGCCGCAGATTGCTGCGCAATTTAATGATGTTCTCAGGCTCAAGCCCCCGTCAAATAAGCGTGAGAAGCTATCAATTCAGGATTGCCTGCAGATTCGATATTCCCATGAGGGGCAGGATTTTGGTGCCGCACTGGAAACCGCCGGGGGCATTGCCCGCGCCTTGCCGCTGCTGTGCCCGCCCGCTGGCGCCGGGGCCAGCCCTGACGTGTTCTGGGTGCTCGCGGGTGACGTGTATGTGCCTGACTTTGTCTTCAGCCCGGCGGCGGTAGCGCGGTTTCTGGCCAGTGACAAGCTGGCGCACCTCTGGCTGGTGCCCAACCCGGCGCACAACCTGCGGGGCGACTTTGGCCTGGATGTGTCTGTCACCGGGCCGGAATCGTCTTCGCCGATCGGCCTGGCGCTCAATCTGCCCGCCTTTGATGCGCGCCCGCGTTACACCTATTCCACCATCGGACTGTATCGCCGCGCCTTGTTCGAGCCGCCCTGGTGTGAGATTGCCGCAGGCAACCCGTTGGGCATCAAAGCCCCTTTGGCGCCGCTGCTGCGCGCGGCCATGGACAATGGGCGGGTGTCCGCTGAACTGTATGCGGGTGCCTGGACCGACGTCGGCACGCCCGAG
>DATCIC010000048.1:0-10565 GCA_036508025.1 Rhodoferax sp.
TCACTTCGAGCAGCCCGAGCTCGCGCGCCGACAGCTCTACCATCACGCCGTCGATGGTGGCGACGCGGCCCGACTGGTCATAAATCAAGGGGCCGTGTTTGATAGTGCTGCTGGCCGAGCCCATGCCGCGGCGGCTGAGCGCGCGCACGCGCGCTTCGAGTTCATGCAAGCTGAACGGTTTTGCCATGTAGTCATCGGCGCCCAGGTCCAGCCCTTTGACGCGTTCTTCCACGCCGTCGGCGGCGGTCAGGATCAGCACCGGCAGCGCGGAGCCGCGGGCGCGGAGTTTCTTCAGGACTTCGAGCCCGTGCATTTTGGGCAGGCCCAGGTCCAGAATCAACAAATCGAATTCAGTGTTGGTCATCAGTGCGGCATCGGCTTCCGTTCCGCTGGCGACATGGTCGACGGCGGCACCCGAGCTGCGCAGCGTGCGCAGCAGGCCGTCGGCCAGTACCTGATCATCTTCGGCAATCAGAATTCGCATCTTTGACTCCTCGTTGGGGTGGGGCCTGAGACGTTGTCAGGCTCTTGTCAGCCGATTCTAGGCGCCCCTGCAGGGGCACTGTTTTTCATCAAACGAGGCTGACATTCACGCGGCATAGGCTTCCAGGCCAAGCGCCATCACAGTGGCCACTTCCGCGCCGACCGCCGTGCGCAGTTCGGCCTGTGCCTGCGCCACCGCTTGCCGGTATGCCTGCAGCCAGCTCAAGCCCACGGGGGTAAACACAATGCGCCGCGCCCGGGCATCATGCGCGTCCGGTACGCGCAAGACCAGGCCCCAGGCTTCGCATTGGTCCACCAGCTTGCCCATGGCCTGTTTCGTCATGTTGGCGCGCTGCGCCAGTTCGGTCAGGCGGGCGCCGCCCTGCGCCAGGTGCCGCGTAATGTGGATGTGGGAGGCACTCAAACGCCCGCGCGCCGCCAGGTTCGACAACGCCAGCGGCATGTCTTCATTGCCCGCCATCAGCGCCAGCACGCGGGCATCAAACTTTTGCAGCGCCTGGTTCAACCAATGGCCCATGTGCGCCTGGCGCCAGCCGTCGGGCAGGCCCGCTCGCGCTGTGGCCCCCGTCTCCTGCGGCTGTGGGGCGAGGGCTGCAGGCAAGGCTAAGTCGGGTCGTTCAAACATGCTTTAAATAGTAAGCCAAATTGACTAAAAAATGTGTTTACAGATTTAAGCAACACAAGATAAACTACTGTTCAAGCATCCAGCCTGTCATTAAAGCCAGAGGATGCGTCAGATTCACCCGGCTTCAACCCGTTCTTATTTTCAAGGAGATTTTCATGGATGCACCCGTCGTCGCGTTTAAGGCCCCCACTCCCGCCCCCACCCCCATCAACGCAGAAAAAGCCAAAGCCCTGCAAGTGGCGCTGGCCCAGATCGAGAAGCAGTTTGGCAAGGGCACCATCATGCGTTTGGGCGAGGGCGAGGTGATTGAAGACATCCAGGTGGTGTCGACCGGCTCCTTGGGGCTGGACATCGCCTTGGGCGTTGGCGGCCTGCCGCGCGGCAGGGTGGTCGAGATTTACGGCCCGGAGTCCTCCGGCAAGACCACGCTCACGCTGCAGGTGATTGCCGAAATGCAAAAAACCGGCGGCCAGTGCGCCTTTATCGACGCCGAGCACGCGCTCGACATCCAGTACGCCCAAAACCTCGGCGTCAATCTGCAAGACCTGCTGATCAGCCAGCCCGACACCGGTGAGCAGGCGCTGGAAATCGTCGACAGTCTGGTGCGCTCGGGTGCGGTCGATCTGATCGTGATCGACTCGGTCGCGGCGCTGACGCCCAAAGCCGAGCTCGAAGGCGAAATGGGCGACTCCTTGCCCGGTTTGCAGGCCCGGCTGATGAGCCAGGCGCTGCGCAAACTCACCGCCCACATCAAGAAGACCAACTGCATGGTGATCTTCATCAACCAGATTCGCATGAAGATCGGCGTCATGTTTGGCAGCCCCGAGACCACCACGGGCGGCAATGCACTCAAGTTTTACGCCTCGGTGCGGCTCGATATCCGGCGCACCGGCACCATCAAAAAAGGTGAGGTGGCGATCGGCAACGAAACCAAGGTCAAGGTCGTCAAAAACAAAGTGGCGCCGCCGTTCAAGACCGCTGAGTTTGACATCTTGTTCGGCGAGGGCATCAGCCGCCAGGGTGAGGTCATCGACATGGGCGTGAACGCCAATATTCTCGACAAGTCGGGCGCCTGGTACGCCTACAACGGCGAAAAGATTGGTCAGGGCCGTGACAACGCGCGCGATTTCCTGCGCGAAAATCCGGCGCTGTCGCAGGAAATCGAAAACAAGGTGCGCGCCTCGCTCGGCATTCCCTTGTTGCCAGGCGCCCCGGAGCCCGATGTCAAAGCCAAGGCTTCTGGCAAAAAGGCGGCCTAGTTCTCGTGTCATTTGCCCAACCTTCGCTCAAAGGCCGCGCCTTGCGTCTGCTCAGTGGGCGCGAGCATTCGCGCGCCGAGCTGACGCAAAAACTGCAGCGCTTTGAAGAAGAGCCTGGCAGCTTGGCCCAAGCCCTGGATGAGTTGCAAGCCAAGGGTTTTATCAATGAGCAGCGGGTGATTGAGTCGGTGCTGTATCGACGTGCCGCCAAACTGGGCACGGCACGCCTGCAACAGGAGTTACAAGCCAAAGGGCTCGATCCGCAAGCCGTCAACGCGGCGCTGGCCAGCCTAAGGTCGAGCGAGCGTGAGCGGGCCGCGGTGGTCTGGCAGAAAAAGTTTGGCACGGTGGCGGTGAACGGCGCCGACGCGGCGCGCCAGATGCGGTTTCTGGCGGCACGCGGATTTAGCGCTGAAGCGATCCGGCGTGTGGTCGCCGGGCGGCAGGACGACTGAACCGGATGCCGCCCTGTTTTATAAACAAAATAAGGCTCTAGCTCCCGTGCAATAAGCGCAGTTAGCTATCAATACTATTGCTAATTTGGTAGGCTACAGCCCCAGCATCAACTGCAGGTTTTGCACTGCAGCGCCGCTGGCACCTTTGCCCAGGTTGTCCAGGCGCGCCACCAGCACGGCGTGGCGAAAGTCATCCTGGGTATCCTGATTTGCAAACACACGCAGTTCCATCCGGTTGGTGTCCACCAGCGCCAGCGGGTCGAGCTTGTTGTCCGGCGTGGCGGGCAGTACGCTGACCCACGCGCTGCCCGCGTAATGCCGCGCTAGCGCATCGTGCAAGTCTTGCGCGCTCACGTGGCCCGGCAACAGATCCAGGTGCAGCGGCACTTGCACCAGCATGCCCTGCCTGAAATTGCCCACCGCCGGGATGAACAAAGGGCGGCGCGACAAGCCGGTGTATTTCATGATCTCGGGAATGTGCTTGTGTTTCAAGCCCAGGGCGTACAACTCGAACGCGGGTGCCAAGCCTTTTTCATAGGCCTCGATCATCGGGCGGCCACCGCCCGAATAGCCGCTGACGGCCGGTAAGGTGATCGGGAAATCCGGTGGGATCAGGCCGGCGTCAATGAGCGGGCGCAGCAGGGCGATGGCACCGGTGGCGTAGCAGCCCGGATTGGCGACCCGGCGTGCTTGGGCCACCGCCTCCCGCTGCCCGGCAACGAGTTCCGGAAAACCAAACACCCAGCCCGGCGCCGTGCGGTGAGCGGTGGAGGCGTCAATAATTTTGGGGCCAATCTGGCCGGTGGCGCTTGCCATGTCGTCGATCATGGCGACCGATTCAATCGCGGCTTCGTCGTGCAGACAAAGCACCACCAGGTCAACCTGTGCCATCACGGCGCGCTTGGCGGCCGCATCCTTGCGCTGTTCAGGGGCAATACTGATCAGCTCAATGCCTGGCAAGGCTTGCAGGCGCTCACGGATTTGCAGACCGGTGGTACCGGCTTCGCCGTCAATAAAAATCTTGTGCATGGTTCATCTCAGTCGGGAGGTGTTGGCTTGTCCTGTCAGCTGGCCTCAAGTTTGGTGCATTGCAGCATGATACAGTTGGAGGCTGCTTTGTCCAGTGCCTGCCGTAGAGTCCTCAAACTTTGCCGCCGGATGAAAAACTACCTGTTTCTGAGAGAGCCTTCATGAAAATTCACGAGTACCAAGGCAAGGAAATCTTGCGTCAAGCTGGTGTACCGGTGCCGCGCGGCATTCCGGCCTTCACCGTTCAAGAGGCGGTTGAAGCCGCTCAAAAACTCGGCGGCCCGGTTTGGGTGGTCAAGGCCCAGATCCACGCCGGTGGCCGCGGCAAGGGTGGCGGCGTGAAGCTGGCGCGCTCGATCGACGAGGTCAAAAAGCTCGCCGGTGAAATCCTGGGCATGCAGCTCGTCACGCACCAGACCGGTCCCGAAGGCCAAAAAGTTCGCCGCCTGTTGATTGAAGACGGCGCGGACATCAAAAAAGAATACTACGTGTCCGCCGTGACCGATCGTGCCAGCCAGCGCGTGGCCATGATCGTCTCCAGCGAGGGCGGTATGTCGATTGAAGAAGTGGCGCACGACACGCCCGAGAAAATCATCACCGAGATTGTGGACCCCGCCACCGGCCTGACCGTTGCGCAAGCCACCAAACTGGCCAACGCCATCGGCGTGCCTGCTGGCTCGACCGCGCAAGCCGTGGACGTGCTGCAAAAGGTTTACAAGGTCTACATGGACACCGATGCCTCGCTGGTTGAAATCAACCCGATGATTCTGGAAGGCAATGGCAATATCAAGGCCATCGACGCCAAGTTCAACTTTGACGACAACGCGTTGTTCCGCCATCCCGAGATCGTGGCTTACCGCGACCTCGACGAAGAAGACCCGGCCGAAGTGGAGGCCAGCAAGTTTGACCTGGCCTACATCAGCCTGGACGGCAACATTGGCTGCCTGGTCAATGGTGCCGGGCTGGCGATGGCCACCATGGACACGATCAAGTTGTTTGGCGCCTCGCCGGCCAACTTCCTGGACGTGGGTGGCGGCGCCACCCCCGAGAAGGTGACCGAAGCCTTCAAGATTATGCTGAAAAACCCCAACGTCAAGGTGATTCTGGTCAACATCTTTGGCGGCATCATGAAATGCGACACCATTGCAGCCGGCGTCATCGCGGCTTGCAAGGCGGTGAACCTGAACGTGCCGCTGGTGGTGCGCATGAAGGGCACCAACGAAGAGCTGGGCAAAAAACTGCTGGCCGAATCCGGCCTGCCCATCATCAGCGCCGATACCATGGCCGATGCAGCGCAAAAAGCGGTGGCGGCAAGCCAAAGGAAATAATTATGTCCATCCTCATCAATAAAGACACCAAGGTCATCACCCAAGGCATTACCGGCAAGACCGGGCAATTCCACACCGAAAAGTGCCAGGAATATGCCAACGGCAAGAACTGTTTCGTCGCCGGGGTGAACCCCAAAAAAGCGGGCGAGAAGATTTTTGATATCCCAATCTACGCCTCCGTCAAGGAAGCGGCGAGCCAGACAGGCGCCACCGTGTCGGTCATTTACGTGCCGCCAGCGGGTGCTGCTGCGGCGATCTGGGAAGCCGTCGAGGCCGACCTGGATTTGGCGATCTGCATCACCGAGGGCATCCCGATCCGCGACATGCTCGAAGTGCGCAACAGAATGCGCGCCAAAGTGGCGGCAGGCGGCAAGGAAACCCTGCTGCTCGGCCCCAACTGCCCCGGTTTGATCACGCCGGACGAGATCAAGATCGGCATCATGCCCGCGCACATCCACCGCAAGGGCCGCATTGGGGTGGTCAGCCGCTCCGGCACGCTCACCTATGAAGCAGTGGCGCAGTTGACTGAAATTGGGCTCGGTCAGTCCAGTGCCGTCGGCATTGGCGGCGACCCGATCAATGGCCTCAAGCACATCGACATCATGCGTCTGTTCAACGACGATCCCAATACCGATGCGGTCATCATGATTGGCGAAATCGGCGGCCCGGACGAAGCCGACGCAGCACGCTGGTGCAAAGCCAACATGAAGAAACCGATTGTTGGCTTTATTGCTGGCGTCACCGCCCCTGCGGGCAAACGCATGGGCCACGCGGGCGCCTTGATCTCTGGCGGCGCCGACACGGCCGAAGCCAAGCTGGCGGTGATGGAAGAATGCGGCTTCAAGATCACGCGCAATCCGTCCGAGCTGGCCAAGCTGCTGAAAGCCATGTTGTAAGGTCGAATCGACTTTGCCAGTGCGGCCCACGGCGGCACTCAACCCACCTAGCCGGATTTCCTCAGGGATAATCCGGCTTTGTTGTTCATAAGCCCCAGGCATTCATCGAGACCCCAACCGTGGAAGAATTTCTCACCGCTCACTTTTGGTTTGCTGTCGGCCAGATCATCATGATCGACATCTTGCTCGGCGGTGACAACGCCGTGGTGATCGCCCTGGCCTGCCGCCAGCTGCCGGTGCACCTGCGCCTGAAGGGGATTTTGTGGGGGACAGCCGGGGCGATTGTGCTACGTGTCGTTCTGATCGCCTTCGCCTTGACGCTCTTACAGGTGCCGTTCCTGAAGCTGGTCGGCGCGGCCTTGTTGCTGTGGATCGGCGTCAAGCTGCTGCTGCCGCAGGATGAAGAGGGCCACAACAGCATTCAGGCCAGTGACAAGCTGTGGGCCGCAGTCAAGACCGTCATCATTGCCGATCTGGTGATGAGCATCGACAACGTCATCGCCATCGCCGGTGCCGCCACCAGCGTGGGCGGCCAGCACCAGTTGCCACTGGTCATTTTTGGTTTGCTGGTGAGCGTTCCGATCATTATTTGGGGCAGCCAACTGGTGCTCAAACTGATGGACCGCTTCCCGGTGATCATCACGGCGGGTGGTATGTTGCTGGGGTGGATTGCCGGCACCATGGCGTACAGTGATCCCGCCGTGCAAAACTATTTACCCCAGTCCATGGTGTGGCAGTACGGCTTCGGTTTGCTGGGCGCGGTAGGCGTGTTGGCTCTTGGGAAAGCACTCAAGAAACGTCAGTCCATAGGCACCTGAGCCGGCAAAGTGCCTATTGTCGAAGGTGGTGACATCTGCTACCGTTGCCGGTGCAAGCGGTCATGACAACTAGCCTGGTAGCTCCATGAATTACACCTTCTGTGCGCAAACTGATCCGGGCCGGGTCCGGAAAAACAATGAAGACTCGGTGGCTTTTGATGCGGCCACAAATCTGGGCGTTTTGGCTGATGGCATGGGCGGTTACAGCGCGGGTGAGATTGCCAGTGGCATGGCGACCGCTTATATCAAGTCCGAATTGACGCGCTGGTTGTCTGAGGCTAGCCTGCAGGCCAACGCCGGGGAAGTCAGGCGCGCCATTGAGATTTGTGTTGATAATGCCAATCGCTCCATTTTTGCTGCATCCTGCTCCAATAGCCAGTATGCGGGTATGGGAACCACTCTGGTGGCCGGCGTTTTCCTGGACAACCGTTTGCTATTGGGACATGTTGGGGATTCCCGCTGCTATCGCTGGCGTGGCAATACGCTGCTGCAGATCACCAAGGACCATTCGCTGCTGCAGGAGCAAATTGACGCCGGCTTGCTAACGCCCGAGCAGGCGGTGACAGCGCCCAACAAAAATCTGGTCACCCGTGCACTGGGCGTGGACGATGTGGTTTTCCTGGAACTCAACGAGCATCGCGTCGAGCCTGGCGATATTTATTTGATGTGTTCCGATGGACTTTCTGACATGATGCAGGATTCGGCGATCGCGGGAGTCCTGCAAAATGGAACATCACTGGTGCCAATGGCGCAAGAGCTGGTAACCTTGGCCAACGAGAATGGTGGACGCGATAACATCACGGTGTTGTTGATTCAAGCTTCAGCCAGCCCGGAAAAGCGCGGATTAATGACCAGATTGCTTGGGAAATAGCCAGCGCATGAGAAACCCAATAATCAATTTCAGGAACAGGAGCCGGTCATGCCGAAAATGATCGTATCGATCGACGGTGTTGTCATCAAGGAAGTCCAATTGACAAAGGACCGGACGACGTTGGGCCGGCGGCCCTACAACGACATCGTGATCGACAACCTGGCCGTCAGCGGCGAGCATGCCGTTGTGCAAATGACAGGTGGCCAGGTTTATCTGGAAGATCTGAACAGTACCAATGGCAGCTATGTGAACGGCAAGGCCGTCAAGAAACAGTTGCTCCAGGATGGCGACTCGGTCGAAGTCGGCAAATACAAGATCAAATTTGTCAGCGATGTACTCGACGAAAGTTTTGAAAAGGACATGATGGTCAAAGCGGCGGGCACGGGCGGTTTGGCGCCATCCGTTGCACCGGCGGTATTGATACCGCCGGCGACCTCTGGTTTCGCAGTGCAATCCAGCGCCGGGCCGCTGCGCGCCGCAATCAAGGTCTTATCAGGGGCGGCGGCCGGCCGTGAAGTGCCCTTGACCAAAGTCGTGACCACGATCGGCAAACCTGGCATCGCCGTGGCCGCGATTACCCGGCGACAGCGCGGTTTTGTCGTCCATCACGTTGAGGGCGCAGGGAACCCGGCACTCAACGGGGCTTCCATCGGGGCGGAACCGGTGGCCTTGAAAAATGGCGATCTGCTTGAGTTGGCAGGGACCCAAATGCAGTTTGTTCAGGCCTGAGCTGGCCGATTGACAGGGTTGGCTTTCGGCCCGGCCTGATGGGTCAAGAAGAGCATGCACAGCGAGGCGTTATGGGATATTTTTCAAAGCATTTGTCATGAAAGTACGTGTGCTGGGCTGTTCAGGCGCGATCTCGAAGGATTGCCGGACGACATCGTTTCTGATCGATGAAGATGTGTTGATTGATGCAGGCACCGGGGTGGGCGACCTCACGCTTGATGAAATGGGCGGTATTGAGCATGTCTTGCTGACACACTCGCACCTGGACCACGTGCTTGCCCTGCCCTTGATGGTTGACGCCATCGCCTCCCGGCGCACGACGCCGGTACAGATTCATGCACTTGCCGGCACCATCGCCGCTTTAAAAATGCATATTTTTAATGACGTGATCTGGCCCGATTTCAGTCGCATTCCAACGCCAGAGGCGCCCTTTGTCAGTTTTCATGAAATCCAGGTCGGTCAGACCCTGCATTTCGGAGGCAAACTGGTGGAAGTTCTGCCCGCGGTGCACACCGTGCCAGCAGTGGGATATGCGGTCACAGCCGGAAGCGGCTGCTGGGTGTTCAGCGGCGACACAGAACGTAATCCGGCGTTCTGGGAAAGAATCAACCAGCTCGATGTCAGCATGCTGGTGATCGAGACCGCCTTCAGCAATCGTGAACAAGACCTCGCGCAACGCAGCTTGCACCTGTCACCGCAGGTGCTGGCGGAAGAACTTGACTTGATTTCGAGTGGTCACAAATATCCTATTTACATCACGCACACCAAGCCCGCAGAAACCGAGTTGATCATGGCCGAGATTCAGCGCTTTGATCAAACACGGGTCAATGGACCCCACGTGACGCACGACATCCGCTGGTTGCGCGCCGGGCAGGAGTTTGAGTTATGAGCGCCGTGATTAAGGCGGCCAGCGACGAGAGAAATTCAGAGCAGGTTTTCTTTGAATCACAAAAACTACCCAGCGAGAAACGGGGCATGCTGTTTGAAGCCCTGTTCTACAAGCAACTGCAACAGGTTACCACCCGGATTCACGCGACCGAAAACCTCGATCAGATCATGCTGGAGGCGAGTCAGGACATCTGCAAGCTGTTCAATGCCGACCGCCTGACCCTCTATGCCGTCAACGAAGACCACTCGGCGATTGTCTCCAAGGTCAAGACCGGGCTCAACAGCAGTCGTGATCTCAAGTTGCCGATCTCACCGCAAAGCATTGCCGGTTACGTCGCCTTCAGCCGGCAACTGCTGAATCTGCCCGACGTTTATGACGACGACGCGCTCAAGCAAATACACCCGGCCTTGACCTTCCTCAAGGAAGTCGACAAACGCTCGGGCTACCGCACGAAGCAGATGCTGGTCGCGCCGATTCTTGAAGGCAAGACGCTGTACGGCGTGTTGCAGGTCATCAACAACAAGAACGATCAGCTCTTTGGCGAGCTCGAAGTCGATGGCGTCTCGCAACTGTGCAAAACCCTGGGCACCGCCATTCGGCAACGGATACAGAAAGCCGAAGCGAGTGCGCGGCGCGTGGCCACCAAATATGACGGGCTGGTCGCGGACGGTGTGATGTCGGCGCAGGAGCTGGAGCATTGCCTGCAGCAAGCGCGCGCCGAGGGCAAGACGGTGGAGCAGGTGTTGATCACGCAGTACCAGGTCCGGCCGGCGCAGATTGGACCCTCGCTGGCCAAGTTTTTTGCCGTGTCTTATGAGCCTTTCCGCGCCGGGCGCATGCGCTCGGAAATATTGCATGGCCCGCTCAAGCGGGAATTCATTGAACAGCAGGGCTGGATACCGCTGGAGGAGTCACCCGATGGCCTGGTCATCATGTGCGTCGACCCGGAGGCGGCGCGCAACTCGCGCGTCGTGCCCCAGGTGTTGCCGCGCATCACCAAATTCTCCTACCGGGTCACGACACAGACCGAGTTTGCCGAGACCCTAGGTCAAATTTTCGGGCTGGAAGCGGTGGGCGGGTCGATTGACGAGCTCTTGGCCGAGATGGACGGCAGTGCGGTTGACGACGGCAGCAATGACGACTCGCTGGAGTCAGCGGCGGC
>DATCIC010000049.1:0-5784 GCA_036508025.1 Rhodoferax sp.
GTGTTTGAGGTATTGGCAGTTTGTAAAGAAAGGTCCAAGCCAAGTAATTGCAATTGGACCTCCAAGAACCAGCCGTTCGTGGTCGTTGGCTTCCGCTGCACTGCCGAATTACAAAATGGCCCATGGCAGTCACTCCACCGGCCGCCTGAATTCACGTTGCCCCTCCTAGTTTTGAAGCCGCGCTGGGACTGAACACCCAAAATTTCGCCCATGCGCCCCTCCCGCGCCACCGGAAGGGGGGTTGCCATGCCCACCTCCCGAGCGCTGCCAGACGGCCCCGTTATGGCCTAGGGCGGGGGCCAACTCACACCGACTGCCGCCCCGGTTTTCGTCGCCAGCCGACTTACGCTGCCACCGCTGCCTCCACCGGTTCCGCAATCGCCAAGTCCAACAGCAACGGCAGGTCGTTTGCAATATTAGGCATGCCACGCATTGCCGCCTCTACGATGTCCGATGCTCCATTGGTTGCTGCAAGCAAATCTCCCGCAGACAGGTGAAGGTACCTTTGGGTCGTGATGGGTGATCTGTGTGAAAGAAGCATCTGAATTTCTACGGTACTACGGCCAGCCCTAGCAAGATTCGTGCCAAATTGATGGCGCAGATCATGGTACCTATAGTGTGGCAGCCCAGCTTGACTACGAATGCGGGACCAAACCTTCGAAATCGTTGTCAGCCTGTCGCCGGTAAACATGTTTACGAACAGATGCTTGTGCTTGCCTCTCGATTCAAGCGATGTCAACAATTCGACTGCTGTATTGCCCAGCGGTAAAATCTTTGCCCTCTTACCCTTTGCCACAGCAGATGAGATTCGCCACTGCCTATTTTCAAAGTCAATATCCCCCCATGTGGCCGACAACGCCTCCTGTAAACGGCATCCAGTGCTTAGGCTCAGTAGCGCGGCTGAACATACACTTCGATTTGAATCGGTGCGCAAGACCTCAAGTAAGCGATGCAGTGCAGGTCCATCAAGCAGATTATTGACCCGATTATCTTCGTTGAAAAGAGGTATGCGTGCAGCAGGATTCTTTTCGGTCAGTAGTTCCCAATCAATAGCCAAGTTGAATGCGTGCTTCATCAGCTTGATGTGATGATCACAGCTTGCTGGTGCGAGGCCTTCTGCTAGCAGCGATGTATGAAAAGACTGAATTTGCTGGCGTGAAATTTCATTCAACCGTTTGTCGCCGAAAACTTTCTGAATTCGCAAACGGAATAATTCCTCATATCTTTTCCAGGAACGCAGGCGCGGAGTAACGTAAGGAAGAAAATGTTGACGAAAATAGTCGGTGAATGTCAACACGGCCTTCTTTGCCTTTTCGTCACCCTTTGGGTCAGCACCCAAGGCGATTTCTGCTTTGAGCGCTTTGGCCTGCTTGCGGGCGTCTGTCAGGGTGATTTCGGTGGTGGTACCCAGGCGCTGATGACAGGTTTTGCCGCTGCCATCCTTGTAGCGTAGGTAGTAGGTACCCTGGCCTTGGCTGGTGCCCCTGACCTCGATATACAGGCCGGGGCAGTCGGCGTCACACAGCTCGATGCGTGCTTTGCCTTCGGGGCATTGCAGCACCTGCGGGAACATGGCGGCGGATAATTTCAAAACTGGCATATTTTTTCTCCTAAAAAGTTTGATGTTGGGTGGCGCTTTGCGGCGCCGGTGATGTGGCTGCGGACCTGAATTCCTGAATTCCTGAAAACCTGCAGAACTGGCGGCAACCTGGGCTGAACCGGGGGCCTCGCATGCCGCCCCCGACCAAAACAGGTTGCCCACCATTTCAGGTTCGCAACCTGTTTGTGACTAAAACTCGTCGTGAGTCTGGTCTTCGGTGTAGCCCGCGTCGCCGCACAGTTCCATGCCTTCCCGCACGATGCCCATGTGGAACTGCTCTTCAACCGTAAGTGCGGTGGCCACGCCAGGTTCAGGTAACCCGGCGTTCTGTGGCTCCTGGGTAAGATCGACCGGCAATTGCGCTGTGTTCTCCAGCACGGCAAGAGTAGGCGCTGTGTGGGGCGCCAGCAGCTCAAAAACCTTGGCACCACGCGCGCGCACAACAAACGTCCAGCGATGGATGCTGGGGTCGTTGCCGGTGTATTTCTCAATGACCTTCAATGCTGCCCGCTGGGGGACGTCGGCATGTTTGGCTGCGGCATCTGCCAGTTTCATTTTTGTAACTATTCCGTCGGCTATGCTGGTTTCAATGGCGGCGATGACCGTCGCGTCAGAATCAAGCTCTGCCGCCTGCTTAATGGGCAACAAATGCGCAGGATCCACCTCTTGCACCGACAACAGCAACTCGTTGTATAACAGGCCACTCTCCATGCTGTAGCTATAGGCCACAGAGGATGCAACCCCACCGCCACGGTTTTTACGATTGCTGAATTCAACCAGCTTCTGACTTTGGTCGTCCTGTTCAACGGTGTCCAGCACGTAGACACAATCAAAATCATCAACAATATCCGAGGTGCCGGAGTAAATGAGTTTGCCGTCAGTACCACGATTCTTGTTCACATGGGACAGGGCAACAAACGTTCCGCCCTTGAGCGAGAACCGTCGGGCCATCTTGGTAAATGCCCTGCATGCGTCTTTTGCCATTGGGTTCACAAACTTCTTCAACGTGTCAAGAATGACGATGACACCTTTGGCCGTGCCGCTGGCAACCATCTCCTCCATAGCAAGCTGAAAATCGGAAACCTGAAAACCCTGATGCCCGTCTGCCAGCATGTGAAAACCGTACTCGTCGGTCCATTTATTCTTGCCAACCAAGCCAGAGCTGTTGTCGTCCATGTTCAGATAGAACAGCTTTGACGGATCAATCCGGCCGCTCTTGATCGACTCAATGATCAAGTGCATAAGAATTAAGGTCTTGCCCGTATTGGGTGGCGCGTAGATCACACTGGTCTGGCCCTGAAGAATGAGGTTGCCGAAAATGGCCTTCTGCTCAACCATTTGCACCTCAAGTTCCTGCGTGCGTCCGAGCAGTGAGAATCTTGCCAATGGGTTGATGCGATCTGCTGGCGGTTTTGTCGCCGCGACCCCGACCGGTACCACCTCAGTCGCACAAGGCACAAAGGCCTCTGCACTGTGCTGTGTTATGGCCGTTACATCCGCGCCTCCATCACGCGCCATTTTGATCAGCGTGCCGATGGTTATGGGCCTTTGCACGTTGCCGCTAAAAGAGCGCCATTGAATCTCAACGTCTTTGGTGCCGGGGTACTTCTTGCCCTTGCTGCTCCAGGCATCCACCAGCGCAAAGCCAGCCTCGCTGCCGCCCGTTGTGTGGTAAACCGCCATCAGGACGCGAATCCAGTCGGTGCGGCCACAATCTGGATCAATGGCCGCGAGCAACAGAGGCACCTTGTCAACATCAGCAGGATCGATTGCCTTGGCTGCCGTGACATCGACTGCCATGCGGGCATCTTGCGCAACATGCTGCACAGGTGCCTTGACTGGCGCCATTTCAAGCTTTAGGCCGGCAACGATTTCATCGACGGTGTAGCGCATTTCCGGACGCCACCGAACCAGACGGCACTGAAACGGTTGGCCTGCGTCTGACGTGTATTTCGCTTTTCCGTTGACGCCCACTGGCAATCTCGCCCAGCGCGTCATGCCGTTCGCACCGGGGTCACACAGGCCAGCGGCAATGACTGCGTCCTGCAGCGCTGTCACTTCAGCGGCGTTTGCCAGTGGTGTCGCCAGCAAAATGCCCAACTGATAGTTGCCAGGGCTTGTTTCGATCGCCCACGATGCCTTAAATTCGTTGAGCTTTTCAGTCTCGACTTTTGTCCCGACATCGTCCAACAACACAAAGTGGAAGGCGGCAACGTTGTTTTTGCGTGCCTTCAAGTCACCGTCAGCGTCAGCATGCACACTGGAGCTATTGAAATAATTGTTGCTGCCGGGCAGACATACAGCCTGCACCTGAGCAGCCGGTTTGGCTATCCAAGGACCCGTGGTCGGATCACCAAGCTTGGAGCACACCAAGGGGCTAACCCCCTCAGGCATATCACCGAAAACCTCGGCCATGAATGCCGCGTTGCTGACTTGCGCAGCCTTGCTTGTAACACTGCCAGCCTGCCTTACCAACGTCTGAGGTGCCTCGCTGCCAACCGCTAGATTGCAGGCAGCATCAGCTGGGATTTCGGGTGCCACCGTTTCGCTGGCGCTGACTTGTTCAGCCGGGGGTGTAGTGAATCTGATGCTTGACTTGCCGTCGTGCCCAAGTGAGGGCAATAGATTAGCAGGCAGGACGAATTTCGGCTCTGCGACGGGCGCAACCGATGTGAGTGAATAATTAACGGTGTTGGTGAGTGCTGACATACAGCCTCCTTTTGCAAGTGCTTGATTCCGGTATTGCTACCGGCTCGATCCGAATGCACTTGCAGGGGAGCTGCGTCTGAAGGCTAGGCTGGAAAATTACCAGTACATAAGCAACATTTCATCGCGACATTGACAATCAGGTTCAAATCCTTGTGGGACTGACCTCATCGAATTGAGCCAACTATATCAAAGAACGCGCATCAAGTCTAAGAAAATGTTGCTTTGAACAAGAACGGCTGTGCTGGGTGTGGTGTCACCCACGAAAAGCGGTTTCATGGCCAATGATTGAGGACGCGGCAGTTTTAACGCATGGCGGCAGCAGGGGGCTGGCGAAAGGCTGAATTTCTGGAAACCTGAAGTCCTGCTGTTCTTGCAAGCGCTCAGGTTTCCAGAAATTCAGAATTTTCAGGTTTTCACACCCGCATGCTGGCTCCTCGTCGCACCCGGCCCGGTCAGTCAATGGCCCCGAGAATCGCCCGCATCTCAGGGTGTCCAAACACGTATTCCCGCAGCCAGTGGTACTGCTGTGCGCACGTCTCGGCAAACGCCCCCTCACCAAACGACAGATGGCTGTATGCGTAAAGGCACGCCGCAATGCCCAGGGCGTCCGCAGACAATTTGCTCTCAAAGCCGTTTTCGCAACTAACGGCAAACACGGTGTCCGTTTTGGGCGCCATGTAGAAGCCGCCATTGCTCAGGGCATAGAACAGCCAGTAGCCTCCTGTGTACTCAGCCGCCAGCCGTCCCGCCATGTCAAACACGGTCGGCTCCAGGCGCATCGGGAAGTTCATGCCAAATAGCTTGGAGGTGAAGTCCGGTCGGTCAGCATCCGGGACGCAGTGGCAGGAAATGGAATCAAGAGTGTTCATAACGTAGCTCCAAAATAAGAAGATAAATCCCCCAGGCACGCTGACGCCTCCGTAGTGAAACGGATCGTTTTGTATGCAAGGGGGAGGGTGGAAGAGAAGGGTTGAAGAATGGTGTGCGATTCGGTGTCAATGAACCGTGAAATCCATCTCACACCCGCCAAACTGCTCGGGTTCGATGCCAGCCATCAAAGACACCTGAGAATTGACCGCCTCTTGGTAAGCCTCATCGGGTAAGTCCCAATCCAGCACGGCGTTGACGGCATCGAGCACAAAATTATTGAGTTGCATGGTAAATTTCCTTTTTAGTGTTTACGGTTGAAAATGTAGAAAGCCACCCCTATTGCGAGGGCGACCAGTGACGGAAACGGATATCGGAATGTCAAAAGTGCAACGGCGCCAATGCCCATCCAGCGCGTGCTGTTGAACATCAGGCCAAGCAGGCTGACAGCGATCAGGGTCGAAACAATGGGTGCCATTGGCCTCCTTTGGTGATGAAGTGGAAAAGTGGGTCGGTATTGGGTCGGTATTGCCGTGGCAGAAAGCAAAAGCAGCGGCTGGCCTTCCTGTATGACGGGCGGCAAACACGAGAGACCTGCGGATTACTAC
>DATCIC010000050.1:0-2704 GCA_036508025.1 Rhodoferax sp.
CACCAGCGCCGCCGCGATCAGCAGCGGCTGCTGGTTCTGCGACTGCTGCGCGCTGAGCGCTGTTCCCTGAAAACTGCCGCGCACATTATTGGGCATGCCGATGTCGGCCTCAGCCTGATACACCGCCGCCTGGCCATCGCTCAAGGTTATGCCATCGGCCAGATTGAAAGAGACGGTGGTGGCCAACTCGGCATCCTGATGGCTGATCGAAGTCGCCGTCGAGCTTTCGGCAAAACGGGAAAAAGCAGACAAGGGCACCATCTTTGTGGCGGCGGGACTCAATGCCTGTCCACTGGATGGATCGCGCAATGCCGGATTGACGATCGTGCTGGCCGTGCTGCTTGTGCTGCCTTTCGCCGGCACATAGACATCTTTCAGCGCTTCGGGGCTGCGGGCAAAGCGCGGTGCGACTTCCATGACGACGTGATACTGGTTGAGTTCACTGTAAATGGTCGCCACTTGACGCTGGCCGAAACCGTCGTACAGCGCATTGTCGACATCGCGCGCCGACAAGCCCAGCCGTGCTGCGCTGTCACGGTCTATCGTCACGAAAGTTTCGACGCCGTTCTCCTCCTGGTCAGTATCGACATCCATCAGCGCCGCTTGCCCCTTCATCGCGTCGGCCAGCTTGGTCGCCCACAAGCGCAAATCAGCCAGGTTGTCGCTCTTGAGCGTGTACTGGTAGGTCGAGTTGGTCTGGCGTCCGCCCATGCGGACGTCCTGTACCGTGTTGAGGAACAGGCTCACGCCGGTCACCCGTGCCAGTTGGGGGCGCAAGCGTGAAATCACCGCCTGACCGGCGTCCTTGCGCTGGTTCACTGGCTTCAGATTGACGAACATAAACCCGCCACCGGCACGCGAGCCGCCCGTGAAGCCAACCACGGTGGCCACCGCCGGGTCACGCTTGATGATGTCCACCAGCTGGCGCAGCTTGCCCTGCATCGCCTGAAAAGAAATACTTTGATCGGCGCGTATGCCGCCACGGATTTGACCGGTGTCCTGCTGGGGGAAAAATCCTTTCGGTGCTGCGCTAAACAGGTAGACATTCAGGCCGATCACGGCCACCAGGATCAGCATCACCAGCCAGGCGCTGCCGATGGCCCAGTCCAGGCTGATTTCGTAGCCGCGGTGCAGGCGTGCAAAGCCGCGCTCAAACAGGCGCGCCAGCCGTCCTGCTGGTCGGTCGTCCGTTGTTGGCTTGAGCAACCACGCGCACATCATCGGCGTGGTGGTCAGAGATATCACCAAAGAGATAAGCACCGCCGCCGACAACGTGACCGCGAACTCGCGGAACAGGCGTCCGACTTGCCCGCCCATGAACAGGAGCGGGATGAACACGGCCACCAGCGACAGGCTGATCGACAGCACGGTAAATCCGACTTCGCGAGCCCCGAGCAAGGCGGCGTGCATCCGATCCATGCCAGCCTCAATATGACGACTGGTGTTCTCCAACACCACGATGGCGTCGTCCACCACAAAGCCGGTGGCCACCGTGAGGGCCATCAGGCTCAGATTGTTGAGGCTGTAGCCGAGCAGGTACATGACGCCAAAGGTGCCCAAGAGCGATACCACCGTCGCCACGGCGGGAATGATGGTGGCGCGTGCGCTGCGCAGGAAGGCACTGACCACCAGAACGACCAGAGCGATCGAAATCAGCAGCGTGACTTCGATCTCGTGCAACGATGAACGGATCGAGTTGGTGCTGTCGGATGCCACCTGCAGCAAGACGTCCTGCGGCAGTTGCGCCTGCAGTTCCGGCAGTAGCGCCCGAATGCCGTCCACGACGTCGATGACGTTGGCACCGGGCTGGCGCGTTACCAGCACAATCACGGCGGGTTCGCCATTGAACAGGCCCAGGGTATTGGCATTTTCGACGCCATCGTCCACCTCGGCGACATCCGCCAGGCGGATCGCGGCATTGTTGCGCCAGGCCACCACCAAGTCACGGTAGTCGGCGGCGCTGCGGCCGCCGGTAGCGGTACTGGCCTGCGAATAAATCTGCAGCCGGCGCTCATCGCCTTCGATGGCACCCTTAGGCCGGTTGGCCGCGCCGGCCTGAATCGCAGCCCGCACATCCTCCATGCTGACGCCATAGCGGTTCAAGGCGAACGGCAGCAGTTCGACGCGCACCGCCGGCAAGGAACCGCCGCCGAGTTCGACGTCGCCAACCCCCGGCACCTGGGCCAGCTTTTGCTGCACCAGATTGGAGACTGCGTCGTAAACCTGTCCTGGCGAGCGTGTCTTCGAGGTCAACGCAAGAATCACGATCGGCGCATCCGCCGGATTGGCCTTGCGATACGTCGGGTTGCTGCGCAAGGTGGCGGGCAGGTCGGCGCGCGATGCGTTGATGGCGGCTTGCACTTCGCGCGCCGCGGCATCGATTTTCCGATTGAGGTCGAACTGCAGACTGATGCGGGTCGAGCCGTTGCCGCTTGACGACGTCATTTCGTTGACACCGGCGATTACGCCCAGGCGCCGCTCCAGTGGCGTCGCAACACTGGTCGCCATGGTTTCGGGGCTGGCACCCGGCAGCGAGGCACTGACCGAGATGGTGGGGTAGTCAACCTGCGGCAAGGGCGACACCGGCAGCACAAAAAAGGCCCCGATGCCCGCCAGGGCAATGCCGATGGTCAGCAGAACGGTGGCGACCGGTCGGCGAACGAACGGCTCGGAGAGATTCACGACGCGCTCCTGGCGGACCAGC
>DATCIC010000051.1:0-3234 GCA_036508025.1 Rhodoferax sp.
TGTATAGAGCTCGCGGGTGGGGTCGTAAGACACGTTGAGCAGTGTGACCGGGGCGGGCTGGGCGCTGGCAGCAAAAGCAGCACCGGCCAGCACGGCGGCGGCGGCGACGTTGAAAACGCGGCGGGAAATGGTGGTCGTTGGTGTCATCGTGAAGGCCTCAAAAATCATTACTAAAGTGCAATGGAGTGGATTCTGGAGGTCACAAGACAAAACTGGAACTACTTAATATTTGGTTTCTAATTACCAAATCATCTTTAGACGTCTTTCGCATAGAGGTTGCCGAAGGGCCAATTAGGGCTGGCGTGCTCGGGTCAAGTCCCTCCCTTCACAGCCTGACGTTGTGTTGCTCGCTTCAGTTGAGAGGCCAGCGAAGATGAAACCCGTGACCCAGTTTGCCGTCTATTGAGCTAGAGCAGACTCGCCAGAGCCCATCGCCAATGCCAACTACCTCAAGCGGGTACACGTGGGCAGCGAATGGGCAGCCGAAAAGTGCAGGAATTGCGGCGAAAACTCGTGAGCCAGTGCCGTTCCGATTTAAGTGCTGAGTCGGCTCCGTATGTAAATGAAGGACTTCCCGGGTCCACGCCAGGCGCCAGGTGCACATTAATGCCATCCGGCGTGGTTCATAACACGTCTATTTCGGGCAACACCGTCGTAGACTGAATCCACAGGGCGGTGACTCCGAAATCATCATCAAAGTGTTACCCATGTTTGAACCACGCCAAGGATGCATGCCCGCAGCCACGAGCTGAAGTCATCAAAGGTCCGAGGGCAAGCGTCGTACAAGCCTTAACTGTAGGCGACTTGGATAGTTCAGAAACGTAGCATTCCGGTTCAGGAAACCTGATGGCAGCCCAAAAGCTAAAGCTGGCTTGCCCCTATTGCTCGTAATTTCATTGTATTTTTGGAGTTCTTACGATTTTTTGGGATAAAGTTCGACCCCAAGCCAGATAGCGACTCCGCGTCGCCTGGCTCCTCGGCACCTTGGGTGCTGTTTTTTATTCAGCCTGCACGAGAGTGAACCAAACCGTGGGAGGGCAATCATGCGGCCTGTCGTGAGTGGGACGAGTTCGCGCACGGCATCTTGGCCAATTCTGCAAGTCCCTTCACGGAGAATTCACCGTTGAGAACAGCGACCCTGACCTGCGCCAGGCAGTGCGCTCCCTCGTCGGTCCACCGCATTTGTTGCTTCTTCGCCATGCGATGGCTGACAACCTGGTTCACTGCAGATTCAGCAATGCTGCTGCTGATCGGCAGCCCCTTGTGGTAGCGAGCGCCATAGTTCACGAGCGTACCGGCGTTGTTGTCGATATAGCAGTACAGGCGGCGCAAATTCCACCACAACGTCGAGTACTCATAACCCTTCCTCGCCATCAGCGAGGCATCAATCGCTTTGATCCGGGCCACCGATTTTCCGCCCTTACCGTGCCAAACCAGCCAATTGGCGTGCTCGATCTCAGTCTTCACCAATTCTCGCTGCACAGGCTCGATCGTCGCACTGCCGAAAATCGAGTTCTCAGCGGCCTTGAACTTCATTGCAATGTGAAACCAGTCAAGGATGCGACCTCTGGCGAGCTCGCTGCCTTCAACAGCCTTGCCAAACTCGCCAGCGTCGTCGCTGATCACAGTGACTCGTTCGTTGGGACCCACGCCACTTGCGTGGAGAAACTGGTCCAACCGAGCGGCCGCCGATGGCACTTGCTTATGGACGTACGCGTACAGGCGCGGGGTACGATCAGCAAATGTCGCGCGGCCTGCGACGATATTGACATGCCGCTCCTGGATCACTTTCTTCGCCCAGGGCGATTTCAGTTCCGCCAAGTCGCGCGCGGCTTTGCGGCTCTTTGGACTGCTGCTGAAGCTCAGCCAAGCCGAGTCGACGCTCACGCAGCCGACGCTGATCGATTCGCGAACATGATCGCCTTGTTCGGGTTTTGGTCTGGAGAAAATATCGCGCTCAATCTGCGCGTCCAGCGCGTGACCGACGGCGAGGATGCGGCGCCGAGTGCTTCCCAAGGAAATCCCTTTGTCCAGCGGAAGGACCTCTTGAAGCAACTCAACGGCCTGCCGATAGGGTAGATGGGCGGCCCACTTGGCCTGAAGATACTCCAGCTCTGGAGTGACGCGTTGGGGAACAGCCTTGCTGAGCGGGCTCACGGAGCGCCGCGGTTCCCCTTGCTTCGCACCGCAGCTACACGTCCACAGCCTCGGGCTCGGTATCTCGACCTTGCCAAACACAGTCCGCATCATGATCGACCTGCTGTCCTTGTGCGCCAGGACTGAGCCACAGCGGCAACATGTCAGCTGGCCCGCCATCCAGCCTGCGGCCTGGTGCGATACCAGCACCGATTGAACTTGGGCGAGCAGGGCGCGGCCTTCGGCAAGTGTGAGTCCCAAGCCGGCAACGCTTCGATCCTGCCGTTCCACAACGGCAACGATCTTTGCTGCCTCAGTTGCCGCCGAACTTGCTTGGTCACCCTCTAGGCGGGCTTCGATGATCAGTCGCATGACACCTCCGATTGGTTGCTAAGGTGGCCAGCCTAACCGAAGCCCGCCTACGGGAGCAAACGCCGCCAATTCGGACGTCAATTTTGGGGGCATTGCCCTCCCACGGTTTGGTTCACTCTCCGTCCGGTTGCTGCTTGAGAGCGATGTCATGCATTGAACATGGCTTGTTGCTGCCGAAGACCTTTTGACCCAGGTTGCCGACTTTGACTGCCCCAGGGCAAAGTGATTCAAATGGTTGCACCGCACGGGTTTTCTGACTGACGGGATGGGTCAGCGCAAATCGGCAACCTGGATCAAATCGGTGTCGGCGCCAACACACCACCACCTGAGCCTGCTGACAGGCGGACGGCACAGGTGTGGATTGCGATTTAATCGAAGAGAATGCATTCTATTCGATACTTTATTTATAAAATGTATTAATATCGATACATGAATCAATCATTTCATCTGCAAAAACTGGGGCAAACCTTCAAAGCCATGCGCACCAACCGGGGTTTGACACAAGAGGCCTTGGCGCGTCTGGCCGGGGTGACGCGGCTCAAGGTGATTGCCATCGAAGCGGGTCGCAGTTCGGTCGCCATTGAGAGCCACGCCAGGCTGGCGGGTGCGTTGGGCGCTGAATTAACCCTGCTACCCCGCACCCGGCCCACGCTGGATGAACTGAAAGACTTTCAATGAGCGCCCAACAGCTGCGCGTGACCACGCCTCAGGGTGATGCCGGTGAAT
>DATCIC010000052.1:0-2841 GCA_036508025.1 Rhodoferax sp.
ACACCACGCACGATCTGCAGATGGCACTCAACGCGGGCTGTGCCAGCGTGGCGGTGAGTTATGGCGCCCATGCGCCTGACGCGTTTGCCGCCCTGCATCCCCGCTTCATTGCCCATTCGGTGGGTGATCTGCACCACTGGCTGCTGAGCAATGCCTGAGCGCTTTGAGCCCCGCGCGTGGCGCAATTGATTCCCCTGTGCCCGTCGGCTGATTTGCTCGACAGTGGTGACGGCGTGCCGTTTGACGTGGTTTATTGCAGCCGAACCGGCCGTGGCTTTGCCATCCGTTACCAGGGCCGGGTCTATGCGTCCTTGAATCAATGCTCGCATGTGCCGATGGAGATGGACTACCAGCCGAATCATTTCTTTGACAGTACCGGCCACTGGCTGATGTGCGCCACACACGGCGCCATTTATTCCCCTCAGACCGGCCACTGTCGCATGGGTCCGTGCCGGGGTGGCTTGATCAAGATTGATGTTTCCGAAGTTGGTGGCGTCGTGCACTGGCATACTGCCCCCAATCTCAAACCCCTAGAGTTTTAAATGACCGAACCCAACAACACCGAGAAGCCGGCCGACGCATCGGTCCCAACTCATGCCGACAATTTTGAATCAAATCAGGCTGCAGCCCCCGTCAATAGTGCACAGAATGCTATGAAAAACGACATTAAAAGTGAAGCAACCGGCAGTCCCGGTTGGGAGCGCGCCACGCTGGAGAAACTGGTATTTGCGACCTTGGCCGAGCAGCGTGCGGCCAGGCGCTGGCGCATTTTCATGCGGCTGGCCTGGTTGACCTTGTTTATTGTGGTGGCATGGCTGGCCCTCAGTCAGAGTGGCGCGTCCCGTGCCGTCTCGAAGCCGCACACGGCCGTCGTGGAAATCAAAGGCGAAATAGCGTCTGATGCGGACGCCAGCGCCGACGCGATTGTGTCTTCCTTGCGGGATGCCTTTGAAGACGCAGGCGCCCAGGCGGTGGTGCTGTTGATCAATTCGCCGGGTGGCAGCCCGGTGCAAGCGGGCATCATCAACGACGAACTGCTTCGCCTCAAAGCCAAGTACAAGAAGCCGGTCTACGCCGTGGTTGAAGAGACATGCGCGTCCGCGGCTTATTACATTGCCGTGGCAGCTGACAAAATTTTTGTCGACAAGGCCAGCATCGTGGGCAGCATTGGCGTGCTGATGGACGGTTTTGGCTTTACCGGGCTGATGGAGAAATTGGGGGTCGAGCGGCGTCTTATGACGGCGGGTGAAAATAAGGGCTTTTTGGATCCGTTCAGCCCACAAACGCAAACGCAGCGTGTTTTTGCCCAGGCCATGCTGAACCAAATTCACCAGCAGTTCATTCACGTTGTCAAGGCTGGGCGTGGCACCCGGCTCAAGGAAACGCCTGAGACTTTCAGTGGCCTGTTCTGGACCGGCCAGCAAGCGATTGAGCTTGGACTGGCGGACCAGTTGGGTAACCTTGACTTTGTCGCGCGTGAAGTCGTCCACGCCGAAGAGATCGTCGACTACACCCGGCGCGAAAATGTGGCAGAACGTCTGGCCAAGAAGTTTGGCGCGGCGATGGGGCAGGGCGCGGTGCAGGCCATCCGGTCACTGCCGGCATTGCGCTGAGCCTGCTTCACTTGATTAACGCCCCAGCGCAAACACCGCTGGCGTTGAATTGTCCAGCGGCGAGGGTTTTTGCCGCCAGCTCTTGACTGTTTCGCTGCGACATACACCGCGGCTCAAGGTGAGGCCGCTGCACACCGCCAGCCGCGTGTTGTGCTGCAGTGTTTGCAAGAGCGTCTGCAGCATGGCCGCGTTGCGGTACGGCGTCTCAATGAACAGCTGCGTCTGCCCGGTTTTGAGCGCCAGTGATTCCAGTTCGCGCACGCGCTGGGCCCGCTCCGCCGGGTCTTGCGGCAGGTAGCCCACAAAGGCAAAGCTCTGCCCATTGAGTCCGCTGGCTGCCAGTGCCAGCAACAGGGACACCGGGCCCGTGAGCGGCACCACTTCAATTCCCAGGTCATGCGCAGCGCGCACCACCGAGGAGCCTGGGTCGGCCACTGCTGGCATGCCGGCTTCGCTGACCAGTCCCACGTCATGCCCTTCCAGAGCGGGCGCCAAGAGATGACGGGCGTCAAAGTTGCCGCCGTGATCGCCTTTTTTATGCACTTCGCGCGGAAGCTCTTGAATGTGCAGAGCCTGTAGCGGCACGCTCAGTGGTGTGATGTCATTCACTCGTTTCAGGTAGGCGCGAGCTGACTTGGCGTTTTCACAGATCCAATACTGGAGCCGTGCCGCCACCGTCAGGGTGCCCCAGGGCATGGTGTTTTGCAGGTTGACTTCGCTGGCGCAGCCAAAGTCCAGTGGCGCGGGCACCAGGTAGAGTTTGCCGTTGACGGCGTGGCTGGGTTGTGTCGGTGCGTGTGTCATACGCCCAGCACCTTGATGCCTGCTGCTTGAATCATGCGGCAAGTGCGGATCAGCGGCAGGCCCACCAGGGCCGTCGGGTCGTCGTTTTCAATGCTGTCGAGCAAAGCAATACCCAGACCTTCGCTCTTGGCGCTGCCCGCGCAGTCATAGGGCGTCTCTGCGCGCAGGTAAGCTTCGATCTCAGTGTCTGAGAGTTGGCGAAAATTGACTTTGACCTGAGCCAGATCCATCTGCGCAAAACCGGTTTCGACGCAAACCACCGCTACCGCAGTCTGGAAAATCACCGACTTGCCACGCATTTGCTGCAACTGAGCGAACGCGCGGGCGTGGTTGCCTGGCTTGCCAAGAGCATGGCCGTCCAGTTCCGCCACTTGATCCGAACCAATCACCACGCAGGCCGGAAACTGCGCGGCGACAGCACGGG
>DATCIC010000053.1:0-3270 GCA_036508025.1 Rhodoferax sp.
TTGCGCGAGGCGTCGTCCTGGTTCCAGTACCAGCTGTCAGCCAGTTGCAGGCCTTCGGTGTTGGCCAGGCCCAGACTGTGCACGTCATTGATGAACACCAGCAGACCGGCAATTTTCATGGTCTTGTTGACACCGAATTCCTTGGCCGCCTTCATCGCATTGGTAAAGTCGCCGCCTGCATTGGCCAGCCCCAGGATCTGGGCTTTGGACGATTGCGCCTGCAGCAGGAACGAGGAGAAGTCCGAGGCGTTGAGCGGGTGGCGCACTGCGCCGACAACGGTTCCACCGTTGGCCTTGACCACGGCGGAGGCATCGCCCTCCAAAGAATAGCCGAACGCATAGTCGGCTGTCAGGAAGTACCAGGTCTTGGCACCGGCCTTGACCAGTGCCGTGCCCGCCACCTTGGCCAGCGCCACGGTGTCGTAGGCGTAATGGACGGTATAAGGCGAACAGGCTTCATTGGTCAGGCGGGCCGAGCCGGCGCCGATCGATATGAAGGGTCGCTTTTTTTCCTCAGCAACTTTGGCCATGGCCAGCGACGTTCCCGAGTTGGTGCCGCCAATCAGCATCGACAGGCCATCCTTGTCGATCCATTCGCGCGCTTTGGAGCTGGCGACATCGGCCTTGTTTTGGTGATCGGCGGTCATCACTTCAATTGGGCGGTTCAGCACCTTGCCGCCAAAATCCTGCGCTGCCCACTTGACCATTTCACCGCCAGCCGGGCCATCGATGTCGGCATACACACTGGACATGTCAGTGATGAAGCCAATCTTGACCGGGCCGGTGTTCTGTGCCGATGCGCCAAAGCCAAAGCCAATGGCCATGGCGGCAACGAGAGTCTTGAGTTTCATAATGTCTCCTGATAGTTGGTTGTTGAGAGGCGTGGGAAATGGATTATTTTTATTGGCAAGACAAGTGTCAAACACCCAGATAGTCCTGCAGCATGCCCATGTTTTGGGTCAACTCGTTTTGCACGAACTGCTTGACGATGACACCGTGCTCCATCACGTAAAAACGGTCGGCCAGCGGTGCAGCAAAGCGAAAATTCTGTTCCACCAGCACGATGGTGTAACCCTTGCTTTTGAGCGTCAGAATCATCTCGGCCAGCTTTTGCACAATGACGGGCGCCAGGCCTTCCGAGATTTCATCAAGCAGCAGCAGCCGGGCGCCGGTTCGCAAAATGCGTGCCACCGCCAGCATCTGCTGCTCGCCGCCCGACAGGCGGGTGCCAGGGCTGGACGCGCGCTCTTGCAGGTTGGGAAACATCGCGTAAATTTCTTCGACGCTCATGCCGCCCGGGGCCAGTGTGGGCGGCAACATCAGATTTTCTTCGGCCGTCAGGCTGGCAAAAATGCCCCTCTCTTCCGGGCAGTAACCGACGCCGAGGTGGGCGACCTTGTGCGGCGCCATGTGAATGGTCTCGACGCCATGGATCTTGATGGCACCCTTTCGGCTGCCGGTCAGGCCGACGATGGCGCGCAGGGTCGTGGTGCGCCCGGCGCCGTTGCGCCCCAACAGTGTCACCACTTCGCCTTCGTTCACGGTCAGGTTGACACCATGCAGGATGTGTGACTCGCCATACCAGGCGTGCAGGTCTTCGATGCGAAGCAATTCCTTTTTCATCAGTGAGCGCCCTGCAACTCGGTGTCGACGGTACCCATATAGGCTTCGATCACCAGCGGATTTTTGGACACCTCGGCATACGGGCCGTCAGCAATGATGGCACCGCGCTGCAATACCGTGATGCGGTCGGCAATTTTTGACACCACATTCATGTTGTGCTCCACCATGAGGATGGTGCGCCCGACAGACACTTTTTTGATCAGTTGCGTGACCCGGTCCACGTCTTCATGGCCCATGCCTTGCGTCGGTTCGTCCAGCAGCATCAGCTCCGGCTCCAGCGCCAGTGTCGTGGCCAGTTCCAGCGCGCGCTTGCGGCCGTAGGGCAGATTGACGGTCATCTCATCGGCAAAATCCTGCAAATCGACCTCGGCCAGCAGTTGACGGGCTCGCTCATGCAGGTGTAAGAGCGTGCTTTCGGCTTTCCAGAAGTGAAACGAAGTACCCAGATTGCGCTGCAGCGCGGCGCGCACATTTTCCAGCACCGTCATGTGCGGGAAAACCGCCGAAATCTGGAACGAGCGAACAATGCCGCGGCGCGCCGTTTCAGCAGGCTTCTCAAACGTGATGTCGGCGCCATTGAACAAGATGCTGCCCGTCGTCGGCTGCAAAAATTTGGTCAACAGGTTGAAAAAGGTGGTCTTACCGGCGCCGTTGGGACCAATCAGCGCGTGGATGTGGCCACGCCGAACCTTCAGGTCCACCTGGTTCACAGCCACGAAACCCTTGAATTCCTTGGTCAATCCACGCGTTTCAAGAATAAATTCCGCTGACAAATGACTCTCCGGCTGCTGGGTTGAATTGACGGACGTCGAGGTCCGCAACAAGAGGCTGAATGCTAACGAGATGCACTGTTCAGTGCTAGCGGGTAAGCACTTAGGTACTACTACTAATTCTGCGAAAAGACAAAAAAGTTTGGACTGTCAGTGTGCCCGACGGCCATTGCCCACAGAGGCCGCGCTGCAACGCGTCGAATTGCAAGCGCTTTCTAAAGTGAATAAATTCACTATTTTTATGAACATTTATTTCAATATTGTATGTATATTGAAATATTAAAACTATTAAAACAAAATATGAAATATAAATTCTTTTTGTTTATATTTTAGGATACATATTTCTTATTACTACCGCTACCATTAAGCAACTAATTTCTGGAGCAAGCTATGTGCGGCATTGTCGGCGCGGTATCAAACCGCAACATCGTTCCCATCCTGGTGCAGGGTCTGGCCCGGCTGGAGTACCGCGGTTATGACTCCTGCGGTGTGGCGGTGTATGCCAACGGCTTGCAACGGGCGCGCAGCACGGCTCGCGTCGCCGAGCTGGCCGAGCAGGTCAGCGCCAGTCATCTAGAAGGCAGCACCGGCATTGCCCACACACGCTGGGCCACGCACGGCGCGCCCGTGGTGTGCAACGCGCACCCGCACTTCAGCCATGGACCCGGCGCAGATGCGTTAAACCGCCCCGGGCGCATTGCGCTGGTGCACAACGGCATCATTGAAAACCACGACCAACTACGGTCCATGCTGCAGGCCAAAGGCTATGTGTTTCAGAGCCAGACCGACACCGAAGTCATCGCTCATCTGATCGACAGCCGCTATGACGGTGATCTGTTTGAGGCGGTCAAGGCGGCACTGGAGCAGTTGCGCGGCG
>DATCIC010000054.1:0-3205 GCA_036508025.1 Rhodoferax sp.
TTGAGTATGAACATCTTCAACATTAAGATCGGTATTCCCATCCGAGACGAGTGGAAAATCCTTAAAGAAACTTTGCGCTGCATTCAAAGCCCATTGATAGAGATACAACGGCTCTGATGCGCCTGATTTGCAAGCATACGGCCCTGTTTCAGGGCAATTTGAAGCACTTGATGAACCTGATCCACCCCCACAAGAGGTAAGTTGCGTCGTAACAAACAGCGCCATCAGCGATGATGCAACAAGTGTTTTTTTCATCTCGATTCCAATCATTGATCAAACCAACTCATGCTATTTAGATGCGCTTCACATCTAAGGAAGGTCTGAACAACTGCCGCCAAAACTGAGCATCGGCGTCAGAACGCCACAAAAAGAAGCATTGATTCGTAAAACGAGTCGGTTTGACGCCGATTTGAGCGTTACTTTCCGTTTTTCCCGTTTCACAGGCACACCTCGGGCGTCATCGCCAATAATCGCCGCCGAACCATCCAAAGATTCGACAGGGCGAACAGGGTCATCAACGCCGCGGTATTCTTGGCCAGGCCACGATAGCGAACTTTCGTGAATCCGAATTGGCGCTTGATGACGCGGAACGGATGTTCAACCTTGGCTCGAATGCTGGCCTTGAGATGTTCAAGTTGCTCGGTGAGCGCCGTCGATTTCTGGCTCTTGTCGAGCACGCGACGCTTTCCCGGACGCATGGCGACGTTCCAACGCGCCTTGCCCGTGGCGTCGGGGCGCTTCTCTGCGCCTTGGTAACCCGCGTCACCAAACGCTTCGTCCTCCTCGCCATGCAGCAGCGCATTGGCTTGGGTCACGTCATTGACGTTCGCCGCCGTGCCAATCACGGTATGAACCAGCCCCGAGTCGGCGTCGACACCAATGTGCGCTTTCATTCCGAAGTGCCACTGATTGCCTTTCTTGGCCTGGTGCATCTCGGGGTCGCGCTTGCCGTCCTTGTTCTTGGTCGAACTCGGCGCGGCGATGAGCGTGGCGTCGACCGCCGTGCCGTGTCGCAGGGAAAGACCTTTCTCCGACAGTACCGCATTGACCTCCGCAAACAGCGCAACCGCCAACGCATTGGCTTCCAGAAGATGGCGGAACTTCAGGATCGTTGTCTCGTCTGGGATCGTGTCTTCGAAGGCATCCAGACCGGCAAACTGGCGCAAGAGCGGAATGTCATGCAGCGCTTCTTCCATCGCCGGATCCGAGTAGCCAAACCAGTGCTGCATGAAGTGAATCCGCAGCATCACCGGCAAGGGCGTCGGACGACGGCCACGACCCGCCTTCGGATAGACCGGTTCGATCAGACCTTCGAGCCGAGACCACGGCACCACCGTATTCATCTCCGCCAGAAACTCAGCCTTACGCGTGACCTTGCCACGCTTCGGTAGAAATCCCGTTTCGGCTAGACTCAGTTGCTTCATCGACTTCTCACTCATGTCGTTGCACTACCGAAATTATCCCAGCTCAACGCTACCACGTCTCGACTTGATCAGAGTTTCCCTAAAGGGGGCAGAGTGGATAGGCTTTCTAGCCGTTTCTCTCTGGAAGGAAAAACTCAAGTACCGACTTTTTGTGGCGAAAATAGAAACGTCTCTGGCCCGTTTTTTTTGGAATCTCAAATCGATTCGACTCGGGTGGGTGGGTGCAGGGCCTCCGCACTCGCCCTGCATAGTTGCGTTTGACATGACGCTATGAGAATAACCGTTCACATTCATCGACTTATGCCGCCATCTTGTAAACAGGTTCCGAATCGGGTCTACTCTCGTCTTTTGGGCGAACGAAATGCCTGCGACGAACGGAGTAAGCCTGATGGACTGTTTGGACGAAATCGATGATCCGCGTAAGCCCAGCAACGGAACGTTGCACGATTTTCAGGAGATTCTCGTGATCGCAATCGCGGCGATGCTCTCGGATTGCGATACCGTTGAAGATATCGCCTATTGGGCATCCATGAAGGAGGCCTGGCTGCGCCGCTTCCTCATACTCAAGAATGGCGTTCCGTCGGAGGATACCTTTCTGCGCATCTTCCGGGCACTTGATCCGAAGCCATTCGAGATGACGTTTAGGCGCTGGGTCGCAGGCGTCGTTGGCGCCTTGAGCGGCAGCATTGCGGTCGATGGCAAGACGGTGCGCGGGTCGGGAACGGGTGGCGAGACCGCCATTCACATGGTCTGCGCTTTCGCCACGGAACTGGGCGTGGTTCTCGGCCAAGAAAAAGTCGCCGGCAAAAGCAACGAAATCACCGCCATCCCGGAATTGCTCGACGCACTCTATCTCAAGGGCTTTCTTGTCACCATCGACGCCATGGGTTGCCAGAAACGCATCGCCCAAAAGATCACCGCCAAGGGGGGCGACTACCTGTTGATGGTCAAGGGTAATCAGCCTTCGTTGCTGAGCGCCATCGAGACGTCCTTCATCAGCCACCATGACGCCGAGGGCGTCGACCGGCAAAGCCATGCCGAGAAGTCTCACGGGCGAATTGTCGGCCAGGTCGCTTCGGTGCTGCCGGCAAAAGGCACCGTCGACCTTACCGATTGGCCCAAGTGCAAAACGATTGGGCGTATCGACTCCATTCGCGTCGTCGGGGGCAAAGAATCCGATTTCGAGCGCCGCTATTACGTCAGTTCCCGCGACTTGAGCGCGGATCAACTCGCCACCGCGGTTCGCGCCCATTGGGGAATAGAGAATCGGCTTCACTGGGTGCTCGATGTCAGTTTCGGCGAGGATGGCAAGACCGTGTGCAAGGACAATGCACCGCAGAATCTCTCGCTCCTGAGGAAGATCGTCCTCAACCTGATTCGCCTGGACAAGACGGACACAAAAAAAGTCAGCTTGCGCCGGAGGCGCAAGGGCGCCGCCTGGGACGACGATATGCGCATGAACATGCTGGGGCTTACTCCCTTATGATGTCCGAGTGCGGAGGCCCTGGGGGTTAACTCTCATGAACATTCACAATTGATAATTATATTATTAAGGAAAAACATGTCCATCGATGAACATGCTAATAAAATCTACCCGGCTTTTAGTATCAATGTTGGTCGCCGAAAATTTATCGAAGTTTCAGCAGGAGCGATTGCGAGTTTTTCACTGAGTTCGTTGCTGTCCGGATGCGGCGGGGGCGACGGGGGCGGCAGCAGCGGTACTCAAGTTCCGGAAGTGTATCCGATTTCTTCCGATGTTTATACAACTCGCCAGAGAACCA
>DATCIC010000055.1:0-8047 GCA_036508025.1 Rhodoferax sp.
GCGATACACCTCCAGATCGGTGTCACTGATCATGGATGCCGCCGCCAGCGCTTGTTCCACCCGGTCGACCAACTCATTGTCCTGAAACGGCTTTTCCAGAAAATCCCAGGCACCGCTCTTGACGGCCGCCACCGCCATACCAACATCCCCGTTCCCGGTCAAAAACAACACCGGCCAAGGGCAGCACAGCGCCTTGAGCCGCTCAAACGTAACCAACCCGGACAAGGGCGTCATACGGACATCGAGCAACACCACCGCGTGACCCCAATGACCCAGCATCGCCTTGGCTGCGTCCAAAAACGCCGGGCCGCCGTCCCACGTAGCTACCACGTAACCGCGCGAATCGAACAGCCAGGCCAGTCCATCCCGAATGTCCGGGTCGTCGTCAACGATATGAATAGCGGGTTGGTTCATGGGACTCCTGGGACAACCAGCAAGGTGGGCAAAATTGGCGCAATCAAGGGCACATCGGCGAGCGGCAGCCACACCACAAAGCGCGCACCACCCAGGCCGGAGTCACGCCCAACCTCGATCCGCCCATGATGGGCTTCCACAATAGAACGGCAGATGGCCAGACCCATGCCCATACCGCCCTCTTTGGTGCTGAAAAAAGCATTAAAAATATTCACCTGGTCTTCTTCCGTCACCCCAGGGCCGGAATCAGCCACCACCAGGCTCGCCAGACCATGGGGCCGGTCGCAGTCCACCTCAACCCGCACCTGGGCCAATCCAGCACCCCGATATGCCCAGTCCAGGGCGTTACCTACCAGGTTGTTGATCAGGTGTTCCAGCAGCAATTCGTCCGCGTCAATCCAGATCGACTTATTCTTTTCCACCAGCGGCACCTGGCGGCCCTGCGCGTCGCCCGTGCTGGCGAGAACGCGCCGCAAGACTGCCACCAGGTCCAGGCGCTGACTGGAAAGTTCACGTCGGCGCGCAAAGGCATTGACGCGCTGAATAACACCCCCCGCGCGCTCTGCCAAACGCGCCATGCGTGCCACCACCGGCTCCAACTCGTCCAACGTAATGTTGCCCCCGCGCAGGCGATTGAGTAGCCCGTTGGCGAAACTGCTAAGCGCACCCAGCGGCTGATTGAGCTCATGCGCCAGGGTGGAAGCAACCTCCCCGACAGCCACCAGGCGGCCTGAGGCCTCCAGTTTTTCTTGTTGCAGGGCCGCCATGCGTTGCGCCCGTTTGCGCTCACTGATGTCCAATACGGAGCTCATCCAGCCGAGTTGCTCACCGTTGACGGTGGTGAGCGGCGCTTCATGAATCAACACATCCAGCAGTCGCCCATTGCCGTGCTGAAACTGCAGTTCTACGCCGTCGCCTTGCGTACCCTGGACGATAACCTCACGGTGGACCAGTTCTACTTCATTGGCCTGATCGGCTGGCCAGTAAGGCAAGGGGGCGGACTTGCCCACCAGATCGGTCGCCGGGTAGCCCACCATGCTGCAAAAAGCCTGATTCACGTACAAAATTTTGCCGTGCTGGTCCCAGGCGCGCAGGCCGATGGTGACCGAATTTTCCATGGCGGTGCGCAAAGCCACCTCGGCTTGCAAACGGGCCTGCACCTGCTGGCGTTTGACAAAGTCGCGCCGCAGCGCCACCAGACTGATCAGCATCCCCAGCAAAAACAGCAGCGCCACCAGAAAGAAAATGCGCGGCACGGTGGTCGGCTGCACGCCGATGGGCGCCACTTCCAGGAACAAGTCTGCCCCTGACAAATTCATGCTGGCCAGGTACGGATGAGTAGCCGAGGCCACACTAGGTGTCGCCTCAATGTCGTCAGTCACCAACCGCACGCTATGGTTCTGTGCAAACCAGGCAGGCACCAAGGACCGCACCGCACGCTCCAGCGACAAGGCAGCCAGGTAATTGCCCACAAACTGGCCACGATCAAAAAACGGTACCGCCAGCCAGACCACATCCGTCAAGGACCCGTCCGCTTGCTGCATCAGTCCGGCGTAGGCCGAGCGCCGCAGACCGCGCGTGGTGTCTTGCATGGTGGCGAGCGCCTGCGCATTAGATGGATGCGCCGCCCAGTCCAGTTGCCAGCGCTGCGGCCCCGCCCGGGCATCATGGGACAGGCCAGCCGCCAGCCAGCCATGCGACAACACCACCCCGGGCTCGCGCCATAGCAAACCGCCCTGCACTTCAGGATTCTTTGCCTTCTTGGACTGGGGATTTGCGTCACCCAGCACGGACTGACGGGCCAATACCAGCAAGTCGTCTTCCAGCCGACGGAAGTGAAACTGCACGCTCTGCTCCAGCCACTGTGCGTCGGCGGCGCGGCGGCGTGTCTCTTCTTCGGCCTCAAAGTTATTCAGGTACAGCACCAGGGTCACCACCGCGCCCACAAGCAACAGCAACAAACCCAACAGCCACAAGAGCGTGCGTCGGCTGCGGCTGGCATGGCGCGGCAGCGTCTGCTGCAGCACGGCAAAGTCGCGCGACTGATCGGTGGGTAAAGGTTCGGTTTTGGTCACGAGTTTTTCCAACAAGTCCTCGCATAATAGCCAGCATGTCGCCTCTTCCTTTTTCCGCGTGCGCCGCCCCTGCTGATCGCCGTCAGTGGCTACGTGGACTCGCGGCCGCTACGCTGGCATCAACATCGCTCAGGGCGGCATCGGCCCCGGAGATCACGTTGCGATTTTCACATGTGGTGGCGCAGGAAACGCCCAAGGGTCTGGCGGCCAAACGCTTTAAGCTACTGATTGAGCAGCGTTCAGGCGGGCGCATTCAGGTGCTTGTTTACCCCGATGCCCAACTTTATGGCGACCACGACGAGATACAGGCCCTGCAACTGGGTGCGGTGGATTTGCTGGCCCCCTCGCTATCCAAGTTTGGCCGCATCGGTTTCCCCGAATTCGAGCTGTTTGACTTGCCGTTCCTGTTTGAAGAAGTGGCTGATGTGCGGCGCATCACCCAAGGCCGGCTGGGCCAACGGCTGCTGGCGCGCCTGAGCCAGCAGGGGCTGGTGGGTCTGGGTTACTTTGACAACGGCTTCAAGCAAATGAGCGCCAACCGCCCCTTGCTGGCTCCAGCGGATTTTGTTGGCTTGCGCATGCGGGTGCAGGCATCCCGCGTGATCGCGGCGCAAATGCGCGCGCTAGGCGCGCATCCGGTCACGCTCCCGTTCAGTGAAACCCGGCGCGCACTGGCCAGCGGGGTCGTGGATGGCACGGAGAACCCGGTTTCCAACTTCTGGACCCAGCGCATGCACGAGGTGCAAACCGACCTGAGCCTGACCGAGCATGGCTACCTGGGTTATGCGGTGGTGACCAATCAGCGCTTTTGGATGAGCCTGGCCGAAAGCGACCGCGCGCTGATCGGACAGGCCCTGCGCGAGGCGCTCGCTTTTGGCAACCTGATTGCCGACAGCCAAAACGACAAGGCCCTGGCGGCCTTGCGTGCAGCGGGTACCACCCGCATCCACACCCTGACCGATGGCCAGCGCGCGCGCCTGGCACGTGCGGTTGAACCCGTGCATCAGGCGCTGGCCAAGCGTATCGGTTTGCAGTGGATGAATGACCTACGTCAAGCTCTGACACAGCGCGCATCGGGTTAACCCTAGCTGTTGAACGCCACAGTTGTCCTACCCTTGGATGGGCGTTAGTCTTCGCCCGTTAGTTTTGACATTGAATCATTCAGGAGACATCCATGAAATTGAAATTAATCCTTGCCAGTGCGTTACTGGCTGTCGGTTTGAGCGCTGGCGCCCAGACCATCATCAAATTCAGCCACGTCGTTGCGGTCGACACACCCAAGGGACAAGCGGCTTTGTTCTTTGCCAAAAAGGCGGGCGAACTGACCAAAGGCAAGGTCAAGGTCGAGGTCTATGCCAACAGCGCCTTGTACAAAGACAAAGAAGAAATGGAAGCGCTGCAAATTGGCTCAGTGCAAATGCTCGCGCCCTCGCTCGCCAAGTTTGGCCCATTGGGCGTGAAAGAATTCGAAGCCTTTGACCTGCCTTTCATCTTTGATGACACGGCCGATCTGCACAAGATCACCCAGGGCCCGGTCGGCGCTGGTTTGCTGGCCAAGCTCGACGCCAAAGGCATTCATGGCCTGGCGTTCTGGGACAATGGTTTTAAATCCTTCTCGGCCAACACACCGCTCAAGAACGTTGCAGACTACAAGGGGAAAAAGTTCCGCATTCAGTCTTCCAAGGTGCTGGAAGAAGAAATTCGCTCGGTCGGCGGCATTCCGCAGGTGATGGCATTCTCGGAGGTTTATCAAGCGCTGCAAACCGGCGTGGTCGATGGCACCGAAAACCCGATCTCGAACTTCTATACGCAAAAAATGCATGAAGTGCAGAAGCACCTCTCGCTCACCAACCATGGCTACCTTGGCTATGCAGTGATCGTGAACAAGAAGTTCTGGGATGGTCTGCCCGCTGATATTCGCGGCGAGCTCGAACAGGCGATGAAAGAAGCCACCGTTTATGCCAACCAGATCGCCCAGGACGAAAATGACAAGGCACTTGACGGCGTCAAGAAGAGTGGCAAGACCACGGTCTATGTGCCCACCAAAGAAGAGCGCCTGGCCCTGAAAAAGGCCATGGCACCGGTGCACATAAAAATGGCGGATCGCGTTGGCAAGGACATGCTGCAACAAATCTACAAAGCCACCGGCTTTGACCCGACCAAGCTGTAATTCCTGCGGTCATTGCGAGGCTCACTCGCAATGACCAGGTCTGGGGGCTTGTCAGCGTCCAGAATTATTTGCAATTTCCCGTTTCATTGACACCGCGTCGGAGTTCAAACGATGATGAAATTTCTTGATCACCTGGAAGAGTGGCTGGTCACCTTTTTGATGGCCACGGCCACGCTTATCATTTTTGTAGCGGTGATTCACCGCTACACCGCCGGCTTACCCATACCCGGCGTGCAGGACTGGCTTTTGTCGCTCAACTTCGGTTGGGCGCAGGAGCTGTGCATCATCATGTTCGTCTGGATGTGCAAATTTGGTGCCGCCTACGGTGTACGCACGGGTATTCACGTCGGTGTTGATGTGCTGATCAACCGCATGCCAGACAAGACAAAAGGCAAGTTCATCGTCTTGGGGCTGTGTGCCGGCGCGTTGTTTACCAGTATCGTCGCTACGCTGGCCACCCGCTTTGTGTGGGATAACGGCGCCCACTACGCCTGGTTCCATCTTTTAGGGCTGTCCGTCGATGGCATCCCCGAAGGTCCCACTACGCCAGACTTGGAATGGCCGACCTGGATGGTCTACAGCGCCGTGCCGCTGGGCTCCAGCCTGATGTGCTTTCGTTTTTTGCAGGTCATGGTCGGCTTCCTTAGAACCGGTCAACTGCCGCACCACGACATGGGTCATGTTGACGGTCTGGATGAAGAACCACTGCCGGTGAACCTCAATCCGCTGGCGATGAATGACAACCTGCACCCTTCTGAATTGCAGCACAAGGAAGGAGGTTCAAAATGAATGCCGCCATTATTTTTGTGCTGTTGCTGGTGCTCATGCTCACCGGCATGCCCATCTCGATTTCTCTGGGCTTGACGGTTCTGACTTTCCTGTTCGGATTCACCCACGTTCCGCTCGAATCCGTGGCGCTCAAGCTTTTTACGGGTATTGAGAATTTCGAGATCATGGCGATCCCGTTCTTCATCCTGGCGGGTAACTTTTTAACCCATGGCGGTGTCGCGCGACGCATGATCAACTTTGCTTCCAGCATGGTCGGTCACTGGTACGGTGGTTTGGGCCTGGCGGGTGTGTTGGCCTGCGCCCTGTTTGCGGCGGTGTCAGGTTCGTCTCCCGCGACGGTGGTCGCCATCGGTTCGATCCTGATGCCAGCCATGACCCGGGCCGGCTTTCCGAAAAGCTTCGGTGCCGGCGTGATCACCACTTCGGGCGCTTTGGGCATCCTGATTCCCCCAAGCATCGTGATGGTCATGTACTCGGTGGCCACCAACACCTCGGTCGGCGCTTTGTTCATGGCCGGCGTGGTGCCGGGCATCGCGCTGGCCTGCGTGCTGGGCGGGGTCACCTGGTATCGGGCCAAGAAGTTCAACTACCCGCGCTTGCCCAAGGCGACCTGGGCCGAGCGCTTCAAGGCTTTCAAGACCTCGGCCTGGGGCTTGCTGCTGATCGTGATCGTGATGGGCGGCATTTACAGCGGCATGTTCACGCCGACGGAAGCGGCGGCCATGAGCGCGGTCTATGCTTTTGTGGTGGCGGTATTTGTCTACAAAGACCTGAAGCTCAGCGACGTGCCAAAAGTATTGCTCAATTCAGCGAATATGTCGGCGATGCTGCTCTACATCATCACCAACGCAGTCCTGTTCTCGTTCATCATGACCAATGAGAACATTCCGCAGGCGCTGGCCGACTGGATGCTCGGCAACGGCCTGGGCATGGTCACCTTCTTGCTGGCCGTGAACGTGATGCTGCTGCTGGCGGGCAACTTCATGGAGCCCTCCAGCATTGTGCTGATCTTCGCGCCGATCCTGTTCCCGGTGGCGATGAAGCTGGGCATTGACCCGGTGCATTTCGGCATCATCATGGTGGTGAACATGGAAGTGGGCATGTGCCATCCGCCGGTGGGCTTGAACCTGTATGTGGCCTCGGGCATTACCAAGATGGGCATCACCGAGCTGACGGTGGCGGTCTGGCCGTGGCTGCTGGCAATGCTGGGCTTCTTGATGCTGGTGACCTACTGGCCACCGTTATCCATCTGGTTCCCACACATGATGGGCATGATGTAATTAGTTGTGTAGCATATTTCGTTTTCAATCGCCAAAGCAAATCCCCAGATCACGCCCGGTTTGCAGCGTGTCGCTGTCCAGCGGCACCGCCTTCATGCGACCCGCCACTTCTTCCAGCGCGACATAATCGACGCCGGTCAAGCCCAGCGCCACCATGATGCCGGAATGCCCGGCGTCCAGCGCGCGCACGGCAGCGGCACCAAAGCGCAAGGCCGCCAACCGGTCAAAGGCGGTCGGGCTACCCCCGCGCAGCAGGTGCCCCAGCACCACCACGCGCGTGTCTTTGCCGGTGCGCTCGGCCAGCGCGCGGCCGATGCGCTCGCCAATGCCGCCCAGTCGCTCGGCATGGCCCGCTTCAGCCGGGGCCAACAACTCGCGGTGTCCGTCGCCCGGCTGCGCGCCTTCAGCCACCAGCACAATCGAATACAGCCGCCCTTCGGCGTCACGGGCGCGAATCTTGGCCGCCACCTGTTCCAGATCGAAGCTGATCTCGGGTATCAAAATAGCATGTGCATTGCCCGCAATGCCCGTGTGCAGGGCAATCCAGCCGGCATAGCGGCCCATCACCTCGACCACCATGACGCGCTGGTGGCTCTCGGCCGTGCTGTGCAGCCGGTCCAGGCATTCGGTGGCAAAGCCCACCGCCGTGTCAAAACCGAAGGTGGTAAAGGTCTTGTCCAGGTCGTTGTCGATGGTCTTGGGCACGCCCACCACGCGCAGGCCTTTCTGGTGCAGGGCGTTCGCAATGGTGAGCGAGCCATCGCCGCCAATGGCCACCAAGGCGTCTATCTGGTGGGTCGCAAAGTAGGTCAGGATTTCGTCCGAGCGGTCAATCTCGCGGATGCTGCCGTCGGGCAGCGTGATCGGGAAATGCAGAGGGTCGCCCTTGTTGGTGGTGCCCAGGATGGTGCCGCCCAGATGCCCGATGCCACGTACCTTGTCGCGTGTCAGCCGGACCACGCCGCCTTGCGGGTAGCGCTCGGGAAACAAAATGCCATTGAAGCCGTCACGGATGCCATAGCATTCCCAGCCCCGGTTGGCAGCGGCAATCATCACCGACTGGATGACGGCATTGAGGCCGGGGGCGTCACCGCCGCCGGTATTAACGGCAATGCGCCGGATGGTGTTTGTCATGACGGGTCCTGCTCAAAAATCTGAAGAATGACGGATAGGCGCGAATCGGCTCAAACCCGATTCAATCGGTGGACGCTTGCGCCAGCTTTTCGCTCTTCCAGTAGACGTCGTCACCGGGCGTTCCATCGATGCGGTAGCGGTTCAGCACGCGGGCCAGCACAAACATCAGGTCGCTCAAGCGATTG
>DATCIC010000056.1:0-3489 GCA_036508025.1 Rhodoferax sp.
CCCATCGTCAGATTGCCCGCCGCTGGGCCCATGAGTATCAAGTCATTGAGTCCGCGCTGCGAACCCATCGGCGAGACCAAGCCGGTGCTGACCAGCGCGGTGTCAGCCACCACTTCGACGCGGGTGGCGTGCCAGCGGCGACTGTCATCAGCGCCGGCCTGCAGGCCCCACACCGCCACGCGCTGGCCTTTCGCCACAGCGCTAGCATTCGCCAAACCGTCAAACACCGTGTTGGCGTCGGCTTGCACCTTGATGCCTGCGACGGTGAACTCGGTGGCCACACCCTGCGCCACGTTCGTCACAAGACCCTGTGCAATCGACCAGACTGCAATATGGCTGGCCGTGCCCAACTTGGGGTCGGCACCCCGTTCACCCTGCACACTGGCCACCATGCCCAGGCGCAAGTCAGCAGAACCGAGCGTTGTGCCGTCAAGCTGCACGATGGCAGCGTGATCGTCAAACTTGATGCCGTTGACGATCACGCTGCCAAAACCGGAAATCGAGCCCTGGGAATAAACAACGCCCGTGCCGCCGGTGCCTGGCAGGCCCGCCGTGGTGCTGGCACTGCCGCCACCGCAGCCGCTCACGGCCGAGGCGGCCAGGGCCAGCCAGTGGCGCCGAGTCAAATAAAGGTTCGGTTGTGAAGGTTTGCTCATGGTGCCGGGTCTCTCTTGTCTTGACGTCTCTTCTTTGCCCCTGGCTTGGCCGCAGGCCGCAGTTCGGGCGGCGGCTCTGGCGCCGCCTGCAGCGCGTCGTGGAAATACACGCCGAATCGGACCCGGTGTTTGGGCCCCGCATCAGCCTGGCTGCGCTGCTCGGCCACGGTGGCCGTCTGCAAAAACTGCCGCAAGTTGCTGACCCACAGGCGCCGCGCCTGCTGCTGCAATTGCGCCGCCTGCTCGGCCGACAAGTCCTGCGAAAACGCGCTCTGCTCCAGCATCAAAGGCCCCTGCCGATCAGGCGCCAGGTTGTGCACTGCCGTGGCGAGGTGTTCGCTGACATTGGTGGCCAGAAAATGGAATGATTCGTCCAGCCCCTCATGCGGCACAAAGGCACTGGTCTTCAAGGCCACGTAGCCGTCGCCCTGCAGTTCCACCACACCCAGGCGCACCAGTTCGTCGAGCACGGCGCGCGCGCCAACGTCGCGGCTGACTTCGGCCACCAGTGTGGTGAAGTCGGGCTCGCCCACGCCGCTGCGCCGCGGGGTGCGCGCCAGCGCGCGAGCCGTCTGGTCGGCATTTAAAAACCGGGGCTCGCTGATCCAGCGCGCCACCACCGAGGCCGCAACCGGCACCAGGGGCACCGCCGTGCTGGCGCTCACCGGCGCTTCGCGCAACCGCTTCACATCCTTGCGGTGCACGCCTGTCAGCAAGGCAATACGGCTGTCGGAGCTGCCTTTGCCGGCCAAGCCATACGCTGCCGCGGCCTGTTGCACCAGTTCCTTTTTCAGCAATTCCACCATCGATGGCAACTGCAGCCCATGGTCAATCATCAAGCGTGCTAGCGGTTGCAACACCCGCGCCAGCGCTTGCGCCGCCAGCGCCGGCTCAGGCAGGCCGGCGGCACGCGGCGCGGCAGATGCAGCGGCGGTTTTGAGCTTGTTCATGGGTTTGGTGGAATTTTTTCTCACTGAGCACATTGTGCCCGAACAAACATTTACATACAAATTTTGGGGTTTTTTCCCAAATATTATTCCTAGAATTGCTTGACAGGCATGTGGGGATAAATAACATTAATGGGAAATATTCCCAAAATTTTAAAGAATATTTTGCCTGGTTCTCTTTTTAACCACTTCAGGAGTCTCTCTATGAAAATTTCTACCCATCAATTCACCCTCGGTTTGATCGCCGCAGCCGTCGTCTCACTCACCGCGTGCGGTGGCGGTGGCACGGCGGGCGTCGGCGCCACCCCCGTAACGACCACTGTCATGGATGGACTGATCTACAACGCCTTGGTGTGTGTGGACAGCAACAACGACGGCGTGTGTCAGCCCACCGAAGTACAAGGCCGTACGGATGAAACTGGCAAGGTAACGCTCAACATCGCCACCACCGAACTCGCCACCGCCAAGCTCATTGCCGTGGTCGGCACCGATGCCACTGACATGGATTTCCCGAACGTCAAGGTGCCAGTCGCCTACACATTGAGAACCTCGGCCGGCAAGCACAGCGTCATCAGTCCGCTGACCGATATGGTGCAAACCAAAATGGACCTCAACGACAAGATGAGCTTCGAACAAGCTGAACACGACGTAAAAATAGAACAGGGCCTGGACCTCAGCGTTTCCGTCACCGTTGACTTTGTTGCAAATCGTGACAAAGATAGCAATTACAAAAAAGCCAGCGACCGGGCGCGTGAGCACGTGCTTGAAATTCAAAAATCAAAGGAATTACATAAGCTCGATTGCAAAACCACTGATCAAGAAGGAAGCGCCGACGACAGCATTCGAATGATGCTGGCCACTAACTCGCCCAACGCCTCTTTGGACCTGGAAAACGACGCTGACGTCAAGATGGCTTGTAACGCCGCAAGCGCCGCCAACAACACCAAATGCGACGAGGTCAAAAAGGCCAAGATCAAACCTGTCATTTTGAGCTGCGTGACGCCCACGCCCACGCCCACGCCGACACCGACACCGACACCCACACCTGCAGCGCAAACCATCACTTTCGTCTCGCCTGGCAACCAGACCATGGGTATTGCGGCGCCCGCTCTGAGCGCGACCTCGACGTCGGGCCTGGCCGTCACGTTCGCATCGACCACACCGTCAGTCTGTACCGTTAGCGGCACCGTCCTGACGTTGGTCGCAGCAGGCTCCTGTACTGTCAGCGCCAACCAGGCTGCCAACACCAGCTTTACAGCGGCTGCAGAAGTTTTGCGCACCTTCACGGTGGCGGCAGCTCTGCAACCCGTGGTGGTCGCATCGGCTGCTGCCGGCAAGTTGCTCTATGCAGCCAATGGTTGCGGCGGCTGCCATGGAACGCCTCCCAGCAGTATGAATGTCCTGAATGGGGCCAACTCACCGAGCACCATCAGCAGCGCCATCAGCAGCGTCAGTGGCATGAGTTCGTACAGCGGGATATTCAGCGCCCAGAACCTGACCGACCTGGCGGCCTATCTGGCGACGCCCTTGATCTGATTGAACTGATCAGCTAACTAACTCTCATTGTTCGGCGGCCACGCCGAGGGATGGACCCGTTCGCCCTGAGCCTGGCCTGTCCTGAGCCTGTCGAAGCGGCGAAGGGGTGGTTCGACAAGCTCACCACGAACGGTGTTATCACCACGAACGGTGTTACAGGTTAAAAAAGCCGGGCCACATATCGTGGCCCGGCTTTTTATTGGTTCAACGCTGGATCGCTCAGTGCCTGAAATGGCGCACGCCGGAAAACACCATGGCCACGCCGCGCTCGTTGGCCGCGTCGATCACTTCCTGGTCGCGCATCGAGCCACCCGGCTGGATGACGCAGGTGGCACCGGCATCGACCACCA
>DATCIC010000057.1:0-4428 GCA_036508025.1 Rhodoferax sp.
AGTCGCCCAAGGTGTACGTGCGCGACAGCGGGCTGGTGCACGCCCTGCTGGACATCGAAACCAAAGAAAGCTTGTTATCCCACATGGTGCTGGGCGCCAGTTGGGAAGGTTTTGTGATCGAGAACCTGCTCAGTTGCGCGCCAGCCAGCGTGCAGGGTTACTTCTACCGGACCAGCGGTGGGGCCGAAGTTGATTTGTTGCTGACTTGGCCCAACGGGAAGATGTGGGCCATTGAGATCAAGCGCAGCCTGAGCCCCAAGGTCGAGCGCGGCTTTCACGCTGCCTGCTCGGATTTGTCACCAGCGCGAAAACTGGTGATTTATCCCGGCGCCGAATCGTTCCCCCTGGGTCACGACATCCAGGCCATACCCTTGGCGGCGCTGTGCCAGGAGCTGGCCTTGGAATCCCATCCATGACCAATCCACCGCCTAAACCCCGCAACTTCTGGCTTTGGCTGGCCCGCCTGCCCCTTCGCCTTCTCAAAGCCCTGTTCGGCTGGCTGCTGGCGCTGCTGATCCTGTTCGAGGAATGGGGTTGGGAGCCGCTGCAACGGGCGTTCGCCTGGGTGGGTCGCTTGCCGGGGCTGCGCTGGCTCGAAGAACGAATCCGCGCCTTGCCGCCCTACGCCGCGCTGGCCCTGTTTTTGCTGCCCACGGCGATGCTGCTGCCGGTCAAGCTGCTGGCCCTGTGGCTGATCGGCCAGGGCAAAATGTTGACTGGCACCCTGGTCATCCTCAGCGCCAAGGTCGTGGGCACGGCCATCGTCGCCCGCCTGTTTTCCCTGACGCGACCCGCGCTGATGCAGCTGGCCTGGTTTGCACGGCTGTTCAGACGCTGGATTGGCTGGAAAAAAGCGCTGTTGGATCAAGTGCGCGCCTCCTGGCCGTGGCGGCTGGGGCGGGTGATGAAACACCGCATGAAGCGGCGCTGGCGGCGTTTTATGACATGACCACAATCGAATCGCACCGCCTGCTAACATGACCCAATGACTCCTAAAGAGCTGGTCCCGCACACCAACCGTTATTAATTTGATAGCTACTCATGCAGAGTACACGGGGTCTAGAGGCTTATTTAGCCATATAAACCGCCAGCCAACCCCATTTAACCCACTCGCCATCCCAGCCAACCCAGCATGGAAAAGACAACACCCGGCAGCGCCCTGACCGCCCTCAAATTCACCCAGGGCGCGCTGTCACCCGAGCAGCAGCGCTTCAACAAGCTGCTGGCCAAAACCGAAACCCTGGCACGCAATATTGAAACCACGCGCGCGCTGGCCGACACCCACCGCCGGGTGTCTGAAGGCACCCTGCGCCCGCTGGAGGGCCAGCGCGACGCGTTGATGCGCGACATGGTGCTGTGGCTGGACGAGCGGCTCAAGCGCAAGGGTCTGACCGCCAAACAAAAACGCAGCGCAGCCGAGATTCTTTGCGGGCTGGCCGCCGGCCTGGCGATGGCGGGCGACGAGGTCATGCAGCAGCTGCATGATGCCCACAGCGACATGACGATGGCCGAGCAGGAAAAAGCCGAAACCGCTGAAATGCATAAGCTCATGGAGAACATGCTCGGGCAAAAAATAGGCGACGGACAGTCGTTTGACAGCATGCAGGACATGATGCAGGCCAGCCTGAAGCAGATGGACGGCATGGCGCAGGACCAGCAGGCGCAAGAAGATGCGCACGCCCAGGCGCATGCCGCCCACATGGCGCGTCGCAAAAAGACACCGAGCCAGCAAAAAGCCGAGCAGGAAGCGCAAGACGCCGACGGCGCGCTGCGCACCATTTACCGCCAGCTGGTCAGCGCCTTGCACCCCGACCGCGAAAGCGACCCCCACGAGCGCGAGCGCAAAACCGGGCTGATGAAAGACGTTAACGCAGCCTATGAACGGCGCGATCTGATGGCCTTGCTGCAACTGCAACTGCGTGCCGCGCTGGCCGACGGCGAGATGATCGCGAACATGGCACGGGAAAAAATTGCGGCCCTCACCCTGTTGCTCAAAGAGCGGGTGTTGGTGTTGACACACGAGATGTACGGCATCAAAGGCCAGATGCGGGCCGAGTTTGGACTCGCGCCCCACGAGCAGGTGAGTGCCCCCAGCCTCAAGCGCTGCCTGCAGGAAGATCAGCGGGATTTGCAAGACCAGATTGCCGCGATGTCGGGCGACTTGCATCGGGTACAAGACGATGCCGAGTTCAAACGCTGGCTGCGCGAACAGACCGAGATGAGCCAGGATGACTTTGACCCGTTTGGCGACTTTGACCTCTCTAACCCCTTTCATTTGTTCAAATGAACGCCGCTAAGCTAGGGTTGCAAAAACCGCCTGCTGCTACTTAATAAATAGCTGTCTGCGCTTTATTCATAAGGGCTACAGCCCTATTAACATGTAAAAACGGTCAAACCGCCGGTGTAGCCGTACTTGGCCACCGCATCGCGTACTTCTGCTACCTGGGCCTGGCGAAAATCATTTTTCAGGGTGTCCTGCGCAAAGGCGATGACAGGGCGCTGCGTGGGCTGCTGGGGCTGCTGGGGCTGCGTCCAGCCTGGGTTGCTCAACAGCAAACTCAAGAGCAGGAGGATGAAACGGGTGCGACGCATGCTGATCCTTAGCTTGTCATTTGGCAATGAAGAAAACCTTAACGCGAACCTGCACAAGGGCGTGCACAAGGGGTGCAAGAAAGGAAATTCAACCGTGTAAGGCCAAGTATCGCACCTTGGAACAGCCCTCGAATAGATGCAAAGTTTGCACCAAGACCGCGGCAAGGCCCTGCTTGCCACGTCCGTTGCCCTGCTCACCGCAAACAGCACCGTGGCCAAGTATCCGGAGCCGATTGAGTTGGTTTAGGTCTGCGTCTATGGTTAATTCGAGCGCGGCCCCTTTTCCTTTCTTTTCCTCTGCGCCGTGCCATCCGCGAGGAATTGGCGCACTGAATCTGCCCAAGTTAAACTCATAATCAGCCACCGATTCACGCACAAGGAGAGCGCCATGGGACTACCTGCACACCAACCCACCTTGACCGCCGACGACTACTTGGCATGGGAACCCGCGCAGCTGGATCGGCATGAATACCTCGACGGCGAAGTGTTTGCCATGGCCGGAGCCGAAGACCGGCATGTAACGGTGTCCATGAACATCGCTTTTACCTTACGCCAGCACCTCAGCGGCAGCCCGTGCCGCACCTACATGAGCGATATGCGCCTGCATGTCGCCGCTGCCAACAGCTATTTTTACCCCGACGTGCTGGTGACTTGCAGTGCGCTCGATCTGGCCAACCCGCTGGTCAAGACCGAGCCCAAGCTGATCATCGAAGTCCTCTCCCCCAGCACCGCCGCCTATGACCGGGGCCTGAAATTCAGCCACTATCGCAGCCTGGCCAGCCTGGAGGAATACGTATTGATCGACCTGGACACCCGCAGCACCGACGGCTACCGCAAAGGTGCCGACGGTCTGTGGGTGCTGCACCCGTTTGCCCGTGGCGAATCGGTTTCACTGGCCAGCGTGGCGCTGGAGCTGAGCGCGGCGCAGTTGTTTGCAGAGGTGCTGGATCTCTGATTGCTATTTAATTGGTAGCTGCCTTCTCTTGTTACATAAGGGCTAGAGGCTTTTTTCTTGCCAATTCATTCGATGGTTATTCGACCACGGCGCTGGTGCGCAAGATTCGCCAGGGTTAAGTGCCAAATAGGCCCTAGCCGCCGTCCTGGCCTGGCGTTATTTCAGATTCAGATTGAGCGTTTTGCCAGACCGGTCCTTGACCGAGAGAATCTCCTTGAAGGCGATTGCCTGAATGCGGTCCGGCAGTCGTACAAAATTGTTTTGCTGCACCAGCGTGTCGCCATTCATGAAGGCCCAGGTAAAGAATTGCAGCACCTGCTGGGTTTGCGCCGGATTGTCCGTCACCAGCGGCACCGCGACAAAGGTGCCCATCGTGATCGGCCAGGCGCCCTTGCCCGGCAAGTGGGTGAGCGTGCTGGTAAAAGTTCCTTTGCTGCTCCAGTCACTGTGGAGCAAGGCCGCCCGAAAGGCCGCAAAAGAGGGCACCATAAAGTCACCCTCGGCAGTGGGCATTTGGACAGCGCGCAGCTTGTTCACTTTGACATAACCATAGTCCACGTAACCAATGGCCCCAGGGGTATCCCTGACGCTGGTGACGACGCCGTCACTGCCTTTGGCCGGCATGAACTGGGCCGGCCATGCAAAGCTGGATTTGACCCCTTGTTGCGCCTTCCAGGCCGGGCTCACCTTGGCCAGATAATCGGCAAAGTTATAGGTGGTTCCAGAGCCGTCGCTGCGCACCACCACTTTAATCGGCAGATCCGGCAAGCTCAGCTCCGGATTGAGTTGCGCGATCGCCGGGGCGTTCCACTGCGTGATTTCGCCCAGAAATATCTGGCCCAGCACGCTGCCCGACAGCCGCAACTGGCCATCGCCGATTT
>DATCIC010000058.1:0-5094 GCA_036508025.1 Rhodoferax sp.
GTGAGTCAAGGGTGTCACTTGCACTGGCGGCATAAATTATGCCAACACTTCGTCACAAACCAAGTCTTCTGCAAATCTCAAGTGTCACCACGCTCTGGTTCATGCTGTAAAAGTGCAGCCCCGGCGCACCCCCGGCGCGCAGCTGCTCGCACAGGTCGGTGACCACATCGAGCCCAAAAGCCTTGATCGATGCTGAGTCGTCGCCAAAACTTTGCAGACGCAAGCGGATCCAGCGCGGAATCTCGGCGCCACAAGCATCGCTGAAGCGCATCAGCTGCGTTGAGCTGGCAATCGGCATGATGCCGGGCACAATGGGCAAGCTCAGGCCCAACGCATCCGCCTCTTCAACAAAGCGGAAGTAGGCGTCGGCGTTGTAGAAATACTGGGTGATGGCGGAGTTGGCGCCGGCTTTGACTTTGCTGGCAAAAGCCTGCAGGTCAGTTGCTGGAGACCTGGCCTGCGGATGCACCTCCGGGTAAGCCGCCACCTCGATATGGAAATAGTCTCCCGTTTCAGCTCTCACAAACGCCACCAGGTCGCTGGCGTAATGAAACTCGCCGCCAATGCCAAAACCGCTGGGCAAATCGCCGCGCAGGGCGACCAGGCGCTTGACACCCATGGCTTTAAGAATGGCCAGCTGTTCGCGCACCTTGGCGTGGGTAGCACCGATGCATGAAATATGCGAGGCGGCTTGGACGCCCTCGGCCAGGATGTGGCGCACGGTGCTGAAAGTGCCTTCCTGCGTCGAGCCGCCCGCACCAAAGGTCACCGAGCAAAATTCAGGCGTCAGGGCGTACAACTGCTGGCGCACCCCGCGCAGCTTTTCCACCCCTTCGGGCGTTTTAGGCGGGAAGAACTCAAAGCTCAAGGGGATTTGAGGGGTCGCGGTCATGAAAGACTTTCTAGAGTTTCGGCTTGACGGCGGCGATGAAAAACTCGCGGTTGCCGTCGCCACCGGCAATGGGCGAATCGAACCAGGCGGTCACGCTCAAGCCGAGCGCGGCACACGCCTCGCGCAGGCGCTGCTCTACCAGCAAGTACATCGTCGCATCCTTCACGATGCCACCTTTGCCAACCTGGCCCGGTTGCAGTTCAAACTGGGGCTTGACCAGCGTCAGCAGCGTGCCACCGCTTTTAAGCAGTGGCACCACGGCGGGCAGCACCAGGGTTTGCGAGATGAACGACAAGTCGGCCACGATCAGGTCGAATTCGGGGGCGAACTCCAGCACGTCCGCAGCCCCTTCTTCTACATCAAATTGACCTCCATCCCCCGTGCTGTCTTCGTAAGCAGCTATCAAGTCTGCAGCAACCAGCGCGCGCGCGTTGACTTTTTCAATGCACAGCACGCGCGGGTCTTCGCGCAGGCTGGGGTGCAACTGGGCGCTGCCCACGTCCACCCCGACCACCGAGGCGGCGCCGTGCTGCAGCAAGCAGTCGGTAAAGCCGCCGGTCGACTGGCCCACATCAAGGCAGGCCAGTCCGGTCACGGACAAACCGACCTGTTTGAGCGCCGCCTCCAGCTTCAGGCCGCCGCGTGACACGTAGCGCGCCTCGGCGTCGTTGAGAAGCTTCAGTTCAGCCTCCAGCGGAATCTCGTCGCCATTTTTGCTGACGGTCTTCCACTCCGAGCCCTTGAGCCACTGCACGCCGTCGGCAATCAGGCGCTGGGCCTGCGAGCGGGTGCTGGCCAGTTGCCGTTGCACGAGTAATTGGTCAGCACGCATAGAAGGGGTTGTCATTCATAAAGGGGGCAGCCATCGCTGGCAGATGCGGCGCCCCGGAACGGGTCCGGGGCCGTTTTGCCGCACAACGATCAATAACGGTAGCTGTCTGCCTTGTAGGGGCCCGCTTTGCTCACGCCAATGTACGCGGCTTGCTCATCGGTCAGCTCGGACAGCATGGCACCGACCTTGCCCAGGTGCAGGCGTGCCACTTTTTCATCCAGATGCTTGGGCAACACATAGACCTTGCCGACCTTGTATTCCTTGGGCTTGGTGAACAGTTCAATCTGCGCAATCGTCTGGTTGGCAAAGCTCGAACTCATCACAAAGCTGGGGTGGCCGGTGCCGCAACCCAGGTTCACCAAACGGCCCTTGGCCAGCAGGATGATGCGTTTGGCGGGCAGCTTGCCCTTGGCCGGGAAGATCACATGATCGACCTGCGGCTTGATCTCTTCCCACTTGCATTTGTCCAGCGAGGCCACATCAATTTCGTTGTCAAAGTGACCAATGTTGCAGACGATGGCCTGGTCCTTCATGGCCGCCATGTGCTTGTAAGTGATGACATTCAGGTTGCCGGTGCAGGTGACAAAAATATCGCATTTATCAGCGGCATATTCCATGGTGACAACCTTGAAGCCTTCCATCGCCGCTTGCAGGGCGTTGATCGGGTCCACCTCCGTCACCCACACTTGCGCCGAGAGCGCGCGCATCGCCTGGGCGCAGCCTTTGCCGACGTCGCCATAGCCGGCGATCAATGCCACTTTGCCGGCAATCATGACGTCGGTGGCGCGCTTGATGCCGTCCACCAGCGACTCACGGCAGCCGTACAGGTTGTCGAACTTGCTCTTGGTGACCGAGTCATTGACGTTGATGGCGCGCAGCATCAAGTCGCCCTTGGCCGACATGTCGTTGAGGCGGTGCACGCCGGTGGTGGTTTCTTCGGTCACGCCGATGATGTTTTTCAGGCGGCGGCTGTACCAGGTCGGGTCCAGCTTGAGCTTGGCCTTGATGGCCGCGAACAGGCAAATCTCTTCTTCGCTGCCGGGTTTGGCCAGCAGCTTGATGTCTTTCTCGGCCCGCGCACCCAGGTGCATCAGCAGCGTGGCATCGCCGCCGTCGTCCAGAATCATGTTCGGGCCTTCAAGCGCGGAGCCCTTTTTACCGCCAAACTCGAAAATGCGGTGCGTGTAGTCCCAGTAGTCGCTTAAGGATTCGCCCTTGTAGGCGAACACCGGCGTGCCCGCTTCCACCAAGGCCGCAGCGGCATGGTCTTGGGTCGAAAATATGTTGCAAGAGGCCCAGCGCACGGTGGCGCCCAGCGCCTGCAGGGTTTCCACCAGCACAGCGGTCTGGATCGTCATGTGCAGCGAGCCGGTGATGCGTGCGCCCTGCAACGGCTGGGTCTTGGCAAATTCTTCACGAATCGCCATCAGGCCGGGCATTTCGGTCTGGGCAATGTTCATTTCTTTACGGCCCCAGGCGGCGAGGCCCGGGTCGGCGATCACATGGTCTTGATTTTTGACAGTATTCGATACGGTGCTCATGACTCACTCCAAAAGTTGATTTGAAAAGCACTGAACTGTGCAAGGGACTTTCAGTGAAAGACTCACCGCACAGACCAGTGGGTGAGCGCAGTTGATGCGGTGATTCAGCCCTTAAGCCAAAGCACGCGGTCCGAGCCTCGTTCAACATGCGTGAACTGCAACGCTCCTCGGAAAGTTGGGATTATACAAATGCCAGTGCGCGCGCCTTATGAAGGGCTACCCCTGTGATTGCTTTGAACGATTTACTTGACCGCCGACAAAATCTGCATCGAACGTTTTTCTGTATGCAAATCCGCCGTGCCATGCACGGTGTCAATGCACGGCGGCCCTCTTGGCAATCTTTGCCAAGCAGACTAAAATCCGTTCATGAGCACCGTAACCATGAATATCTCCCTGACTGACGACCTGAAGGCCTTTGTCGATGGACGCATTAAGGCGCGGGGCTACAGTTCGGCCAGCGAGTATGTGCGTGACCTGCTTCGGCGCGACGAAGAGCGTGCCAGCGAGGAGCGGTTCAAGGCACTGCTGGAAGACGGAATGCAGTCTGGTTCCGCCGGGGACTGGGACGAATTGCGCAAGGATTTTCTCGCTGAGTCTGGCGTAACGATAGAAACCACGCGTTCGGCATGAAGCGTTTAACCATGCAGCGTCACGCCATGCGTGACTTGGCCGACGCACGAGCCTATTACCGTAGGGAAGCGCCGCACGTGGTGGGTGATTTTGCAATGGCCGTGGATGCAGAACTGCTTCATTTGCGCCGCAACCCCGCCACGGGATCTCCTCGCTACGGTCTTCAAATCGGATTCACAGGCTTGCGTAGCTGGACCGTGAAGAAGTTCCCCTACGTCATTTTTTACGTTCAACAGGTTGACTGCCTTGTGGTCATCCGCGTGCTGCACCAGTCAGCGGATATCCCTACCCATTTGGGTCAATAATTTTTCGGAAACTCCAGTGTCCTTTGCCAACGAAACCCGCCGCCGCCGCACCTTTGCCATCATTTCCCACCCCGATGCGGGTAAAACCACGTTGACTGAAAAGCTGTTGCTGTTCTCGGGTGCGATCCAAATCGCGGGCTCGGTGAAAGCGCGCAAAGCCACGCGCCACGCCACCAGCGACTGGATGGAGATCGAGAAGCAGCGCGGCATTTCGGTGGCGTCAAGCGTGATGCAAATGGTCTACCGCGACCATGTCATCAACCTGCTCGACACGCCCGGCCACAAAGACTTCTCCGAGGACACCTACCGCGTGCTGACCGCGGTCGATTCGGCGCTGATGGTGATTGACGCGGCCAACGGCGTCGAGTCGCAAACCCGCCGCCTGATTGAGGTCTGCCGCCAGCGCAACACGCCCATCATCACCTTCATCAACAAGATGGACCGCGAGGTGCGCGATCCGCTGGACATTCTGGACGAAGTCGAGCGTGAACTCGGCATGCCCTGCGTGCCGATGACCTGGCCGGTGGGCCAGGGCAAGACCTTTGGCGGCATCATCAACCTGCGCACGCAGACCATGACGGTATTTGAGTCCGGCTCAGAGCGCTTGCCGCAGGACTTTGACGCCATGCCTTTGAGCGACCCCGCTGCGCTGCAAAAGCGCTTTGGCAGCGAGTGGGACACGGCGCTGGAAAGCATGGAACTGGCCACCGGGGCCTCCCCCACGTTTGACCGCGAAGCTTTTCTGGCGGGCAAACAGACCCCCGTATTTTTCGGCTCAGGCGTGAACAACTTTGGCGTGATGGAAGTGCTGGACGCCCTGGTGGACCTGGCACCGTCGCCGGGCCCACGCACCAGCTCCTTTGTGGTCAACAAGCAGCCCGTCATCAAACAAGT
>DATCIC010000059.1:0-2490 GCA_036508025.1 Rhodoferax sp.
GTGAAAAAGCCACCACTACCCGCCTGGCACTAATGCAAGCGATGCGCCGCAACCCGCAAATCAGCACCGTGGCGCTGGCGGCTGAAGTGGGCATGGCATCCACCAGCGGTGTCGAAAAACATTTGAAAGCCCTGCGCGAGGCTGGGTGTATCCGCCGCGTAGGCCCGGCCAAAGGCGGCACCTGGGAAGTGATAGAGGACATTTTGTGACCGAACAAACCCGCTCCGAGCGCAAGACGCAAAACCGCGCCATTGCCCTGTTCACCGACAAGGCGCGACCCGACTGCCTGGGTTATCGCTACCTCGGTGAATCGAATAAACGCGAGAACAACCGCCCCATCGAGACGGCGCTGCTGCGCGCCAACCTGACGGATCGTGGTTATTCCGCCGCCCACATTTCCGCCGCCCTGCAAAAGCTGGAGGCGGCTGCCGACACCACCGGCATCACGCTCTACCAGGCCAACCTGCGCACCTACCAATGCCTGCGCTACGGCGTGGATGTGCAAGTGGCGGCGGGCCAGGCGCACGACAAAGTGCACCTGATCGACTGGACTGCACCTGAGAAGAACGACTTCTGCCTGGCCGAAGAGGTAACGCTGAAAGGTGGCTACCAGCGGCGCCCGGACATCGTGCTCTACATCAACGGCATTGCCATGGTGGTGATCGAGCTCAAGCGCAGCTCGGTGGAGCTGGCCGACGGGGTGCGCCAGCTCATCACCAATCAGGAAGAGATTTTCAACAAGGGCTTTTTCAGCACCGTGCAGTTGGTGCTGGCGGGTAGCGATTCTCAAGGCCTGCGCATGGGCACCACCGGCACGCCGGAGCAATTTTTTGTGGCGTGGAAGGACGAGACCCCGGTAGAGGCCGGTGCGACACCCGCCGCCGGGGCGCTGCTGGACCGTCCGCTGGCACAACTCTGCGACAAGGCCCGGCTGCTGGACCTGATTCGCAATTTCATCATCTTTGACGGTGGCCAAAAGAAGGTGCCGCGCCCGCACCAATACGCCGGGGTGAAAGCAGCGCAGGAGCGCATTGCCAAGCGCGAGGGCGGTGTGATCTGGCACACCCAGGGCAGCGGCAAGAGCATTTTGATGGTGCTGATTGCCAAGTGGCTGCTGGAGCATGACCCCGAGGCGCGCATCTTGGTTGTTACCGACCGCGACGAGTTGGACCAGCAAATTGTGGGCGTAATGCGCAATGCGGGCGTGATTGGCGAAAGCTCGCCTTCTCCCCGCATTACCTCGCGGGCAGAGTTTGTCGAGAAGCTGTGTTCCACCACCACGCGGCTCATGTGCGCGCTGATTCACAAATTTGACGCGACCGACCTGACCGGGCCACCGCCCAAGGTGCATGGTCGCATCTATGTGTTTGTGGACGAATGCCACCGCACCCAGGGCGGCGACATGAACAAGCAGATGAAGCGTTGGCTGGAGGGTGCCATCTTCATCGGCTTTACCGGCACGCCGCTGCTGCGCAAAGATAAGAAGATGACGCGCGATGTGTTTGGCACCTACATTCACACCTACAAGTTTCACCAGGCGGTGGCCGACAAGGTGGTGCTGGACCTGAAATACGAAGCGCGCGACGTGCCGCAGCGGCTGACCTCCCAGAAAAAGATCGACGAATGGTTTGAGCAGAAGACCAAGAACCTCAACAACTTCCAGAAGGCCCTGGTGCGCAAGCGCTGGGCGACGATGGAGGAACTCATGAGTTCGGGCGAGCGCAAGCAGCGCATCATCGCCAACATCATCGACGACTTCAGCCTCAAGCCGCGCCTGAACAGCGACCGTGGCACCGCGATTTTGGTGGCAGCCTCAATCTACGATGCCTGCCACTACTTCCGGCTGTTCCAGAACACCATCTTCGGCCCCTTCTGCGGAATCATCACGTCCTTTGAACCGAACCACAATGCGATCTCCCGCGAACCAGCCAACAGCGACGAGCGTTACAAGTTTGACACCTACACCCAGCATGTCTTAAAAGGATTTGCCACCACCGAGAAGTACGAGACCGAGATGAAGCGCCGGTTCATCAAAGAGCCCTCCAACCTGAAGCTGTTGATTGTGGTGAGCAAGCTGCTGACCGGCTTTGATGCGCCGAGCTGCACCTACATCTACCTTGACAACGAGCTACGCGACCACAACCTGTTTCAGGCCATTTGCCGCACCAACCGGCTGGATGGTGATGACAAGGACTACGGGCACATTGTCGATTTCAAAGAACTATTTGGCGACGTGCAGCAGGCCATTGCGGTGTACAACTCCGACGAGCTGGACATTGATACGGGCAACGGTGGTGACAACAATGTGCACCTCAAGAACTGGCTGGAAGAGGGCAAAAAGCAGCTCGGCAATGCTAGAGCGGCCATCGGCTACCTCTGCGAGCCCGTAGCGCAGCCGCGTGAGGTGGAGCAGTACTTGCACTACTTCTGCGGTGTTGCAGCCAACCCGAACGCATTGACAGAAACCGAGGCGTTGCGGGTGTCGTTTTA
>DATCIC010000060.1:0-10772 GCA_036508025.1 Rhodoferax sp.
GCCCATGAATTTGCGCTTAGCGCAAACGCAAAGGGTCCAGCCGACGCTCGACAACTGGTTTGTGAGGTGGTTCACTGCGCTGGTCAGCGGGCGTCGGGTCGACCCAGCCAAAAAACGTGCACACCTCGGCGCGTTGCCGCATGGCGTCGGCATGGCCCAGCGCCATCAATTCGCGGGTGTAGCCGCCCTCAAACAGCAGATAACTCGCCAGTGCGCCGCCTTGGATGTCGGCCGGGCTGGTTGAAACGCCGACGCCGCCCAGCATGGTGCGTACCGCTGGGGGCAATTCACCGATGTGGCGGGAGGCAATCGTGTCGAGCCGCTGCGACGGTGCAATCATCAGCAACTCCAGGGGCCGCAGCGCACTGCCGCAGCGTGCCTCGGGCGGCACCAGCGACAGGGTCTGGTTGATGCGGCGCATGCGCTCCAGGTCCACCGCCAGCGCGTCCAGGAAGATGTTGGACAGGGTGTGGCCGGCGATCTGTGCCAATGACGGGTAGCCGCTGGAGGTGTGCAGATAGGCCTCGTTCTTGGGCTCGTGCATGCGTCCGGCCCCGATCACCAGAATGCGACTCGATCCCAGGTGGATCGCAGCCGCCACGGGTGCCGACTGGCGCATGGAGCCGTCCCCAAAATACTGGGTCAGTCCGTCAATTTGCAAAGGTGTGGCCGGAAACATAAAGGGAATAGCCGACGACGCCAGCAGGTGAGCATGCGTAATGCGGTCGCGCACCGAGCGCCGCTGTGAGCGCACCCAGGGCATGAGCTGCGGGTTACCCTCAAAAAAAGTAATGTGCTCGCCCGAGCTGTAGCTCGATGCCGTGACCGCCAGTGCCTGCACATGGCCTATGCGAATGAGCGCGGGCAGGCGCTCCAGGGGGACCAATTTGGCAAGAAAATCAATGAGAGGCGAATTGTCCAGCAAGGAGCGGGGCTTCTTGTGACGCCATCTGGCGACCGCCCAGCCCAGCGCCAGCAAGCCCCTCAACGAGGCGACTGAACGCGGCATGCTGAAGGAGTCAGACCGGTAAATCTGCTCGGCATGAATATTCCTCCAGACCTCGGCGATGAGGCGCACCGTGGTGTCGAAATCATCAGCGCCGCAGGCCAGTGCCGCGGCGTTGACGGCTCCGGCCGAGGTGCCGGTGATGATGGGAAACGGATTGGTGCGCCCGGTCACGCCGGCCGATTTTCTGATGTCGGCAATGGCCTCCAGCACGCCGACCTGATAGGCCGCGCGCGCGCCACCGCCGCTCAGCACAAGGCCAGTGGTTGCAGGCGGCGGGGGGAGGTTGGGCACATCAAGATTATCAGCCGGTGGGTCGCGCGTGCGGCAGGGGTTAACCCGAATTCGCCCAGTCAGGCAAGGTCAAAACAGTCTTCGGTAGACTACGCGGCTCAGGAGAAGTTAATGAATTTGACAGAACAGACGCTAATGGATGCGCTCAAGAGCGTGCTCGATCCCAATACCGGAGCCGATTTTGTTGCCTCCAAGTGCATCAAAAACTTGACCCTCACCGACGGTGATGTGGCGTTTGACGTGGAGCTCGGCTACCCGGCCAAAAGCCAGATTCCTGGCATTCGCAAGGCGCTGATTGCGGCGGCCAAAGGCGTGGGCGGCGTCAACAACGTTTCGGTCAACGTGACCATGAAAATTGCCGCGCACGCGGTGCAGCGGGGCGTCCAGCTGCTGCCAAAAATCAAGAACATTGTGGCGGTGGCATCGGGCAAGGGGGGGGTCGGCAAAAGCACGACTGCCGTCAACCTGGCGCTGGCGCTGGCCGCCGAGGGCGCCAGTGTTGGCTTGCTGGACGCCGATATTTACGGCCCCAGCATTCCGATGATGATGGGCATTGACGGCCGCCCCGAGAGTGAAGACGGGCAAACCATGGAGCCGCTGGAAAACTATGGCGTGCAGGTCATGTCGATCGGTTTTCTGGTGGCACAAGACGAAGCCATGATCTGGCGCGGCCCGATGGCCACGCAAGCGCTGGAGCAGTTGCTGCGGCAAACGAACTGGCGCGATCTGGACTATTTGATTGTCGACATGCCGCCCGGCACTGGTGACATTCAATTGACGCTGAGCCAGCGCGTGCCCATGACCGGTGCGGTGATCGTCACTACGCCGCAGGACATTGCGCTGCTGGACGCCAAAAAAGGCATCAAGATGTTCGAGAAAGTCGGCGTGCCGATTTTGGGCATTGTGGAAAACATGGCCGTGCACGTCTGCAGCAACTGCGGTCACGTGGAGCATATTTTTGGTGCCGACGGCGGCAAAAAAATGGCGGCTGACTACGGCATGGACTACCTGGGTGCCTTGCCGCTCGCGATGCAGATTCGGCTGCAGGCCGACAACGGCAAGCCAACTGTGGTGTCCGACCCCGATGGCGAGGTCGCTGGCATTTACAAGGCGGTGGCGCGCAAGGTGGCGGTGTCAATTGCGGCCAAGAACAAAGACTTTTCTTCCAAGTTCCCGTCCATCAAAATTTCGAAAAACACCTGAGTAGAGCTCAACAGGATGGGTCATACGCCGGTGCCGCCCGGCGTGTTGCTGGCATGTGCGTTACCGAACAGACGCACAGCGATGTGGACTGCATGCTGTTCATCGTTATGCAACAAAGCTTAATGGACAGTGTCGAATCGGGCGGGCGCCGCGTTATAGCCGCGTAGCTATCGATTCAGACAGCTTGCTCTTGGAGGGAACAGTCATGCAAACGCAGTCTCTTGGTTTTCGGGTTCTCGGCTTCGTTGCCGGTGTCGCGTTTTTCGTCTTTAGTGGTGCGGCCAGCGCTGACCCGCCCTCGCGCGTGGCACGCCTGGGCTACACCGCTGGTGCGGTCAGTTTGTCACCGGCGGGCGAGGCAGATTGGGTCCAGGCCACGGTCAATCGGCCGCTGACCAACGGCGACCGGCTTTGGACGGATGTCGGCGCGCGGGCTGAAATCCAGGCGGGCGGCGCTGTGATTCGCATGAACGCCAACGCCAGCGTTTCCGTGCTCAATCTGGATGACCGAATTACCCAATTGCAATTGACGCAGGGCACCTTGAACGTTCGGGTACACCGCCTGGCGCCCAACCAGGTGTTCGAAGTCGACACGCCCAATCTCGCCTTTACGCTGCGCCAACCCGGCGAATACCGCATTGCGGTGGACCCCGACGGCAATGCGACCGACATCATCGTGCGCAAAGGCCAGGGTGAGGCGCTTGGAGAAGGCGCAGCCTATTTAATCGATTCGCGGCAACCCTATCGCTTCCGGGGAACCGATTTGAGCGAATACGAGTATCTGGACGCGGCGCGCCTGGACGAATTTGATCGCTGGGCCGCTGATCGTGATCGCGCTTTCGACAACTCGGTTTCCGCGCGCTATGTGTCGCGCGACGTGGTCGGCTACCAGGATCTCGATGCCAACGGCAGCTGGCGCGTTGATGCGACCTACGGTAACGTCTGGATCCCGAATCGCGTAGCCGCTGACTGGGCTCCCTACCGCGATGGACATTGGGCATGGATCGACCCCTGGGGTTGGACCTGGGTGGACGATGCGCCCTGGGGCTTTGCAGTGTCCCATTACGGCCGCTGGGCGAATCTCGGCCGCACATGGGGCTGGGTACCGGGTCCCGTGCGCAGCACCGCCTACTATGCCCCGGCACTGGTGGTGTTCGTGGGTGGCGACAACTTCCGCTTGACGATATCCAGCGGCAACGTCGGTGGCGTTGCGTGGTTCCCGCTGGCGCCGCGCGAGGTCTTTCGACCGTCCTATCCAGCCAGTCGCAGCTATTTCGAGAACGTCAACCGCAGCAACACGGTGATCAACAACACCGTGATCAACAACACCTACAACACGACGAACGTGACCCATGTGGTGTACGCCAACCGGCAAGTACCGGGTGCTGTTATCGCCGTGCCGACGACCACGTTTGTGCAGTCGCAGCCGGTGTCCCGGGCAGCGGTACGCCTCAACCGGGAAACGGTTGCCCGCGCAGCGGTGGCAGCCAGCCCGAGCGTCGCACCGACCGAGCGCAGCGTGCGTGGTGCCGCGCAGCCCGCCGACAAGCCGCCGGCCCGCGTGTTCGAGCGCCCTGTCGTCGCCCGCAGCGCGCCACCGATGGCACACGTCGGGTTCGCGGCGCAACAGCAGCAACTGACTTTGAAGCCCGGCAAGCCACTTGATGATGCTGCGCGCAAGACCTTGAAACCGGCAGCCGATGCGCCCAGGTCCGTTGTCAAAGTGCTTGCCCCTGCACAGGTGATGCCACCGAAGGCGCTTCCCCTGCCGTCGGCGCCACCACAAGGAGCGGCGCAGCCCCAGGCCGCCGCGCCGCAACCCATACCGCCGGTATTGGTACCCCAGCCTGCGGACCCACGCGGCAAAGCCGATCAACGTCGAAACGGCCAGCAACGCGCACAACCCATCGCAGCACCGCCACCCCCGCCACTGCAACGTGCAGTCGAGCCAAAGCCCGTCGCGCCGCAAGTTGTTCCATCGGGTCCGGCGATGCAAGCACAGCCGCAACGGCCAATGCCGCCCAAGGTGGCCCCAGCTCCGCAAATCCAGGTCGAACCTAAAACCGGGCCGCGTGGCCCGGCGCAACAACGTGGATACGACCAGCAGCGCGGACAACCCATCGCACCTGCGCCAGTGCAGCGCGCGCCCGAGTTAAAGCCGGTCGCGCCGCCGGTCGCTCCACCAGTGCCTGTGACACAGGCACCGCCGCAACGACCCGTGCCGCCCAAGCCGGCCCCACCTGCGCAAGCCGCCCCACCGGCACCGGTCATACAGCAACCGGCGAGAGCCGCGCCCGCTCCTGCCGCCAGGCAGCTTGAGCCTCGTCCGCCGGTTGCTGCGCCGAAACCACCGCCACCGCCACCACACAGCCAGCCGGCACCCAGGACGGAGCCGCGCGGCCAAATGCCAACACCTGCTGCCAGCAGGCCAAAAGGGTAGTCAGGGCCTGCTCACGAAGGCCCGGACACCCTCACCGGCAGCGTGGCGCCAATTGTTGTGTTTGAGGTGGCCACGTTCTACCATCACTTCGAGCCGATGCGCGACGGCCAGAGCCCTGCAGCGCTGACTGTGCGGGTCTGCGACAGCCTGAGCTGCGCGATGGCGCGGTCCGCTGATTTGCTGGCGCGGCTGCCGGAGTTGCTGGGGCGTCAGTGCGCGTGATGGCCGCGCCGTGCCTGGGCCGCTGCACAAAAGACAAAGCAACCCAGTCGATGCCCAGCATCAAGCCGTAGTCCAGATCGGCCCGGTCCTTGTTTGCCAGCGCAGAGAGTGGCAAAACGACACCCGGCACATTCACACCCTTACGGTCAGACACAGCACCACCCGCAATCACCCGAGTTTCGGCAAAGTCTCTGCCAAAGCTTTCCACCCGCAGGCGCACCCGCCCGTCATCAACCAGGAGATTGGTGCCGACTTCCAACGCGTTGAAAATCTCGGGGTGGGGCATGGGTGCTCGGGTCTGGTCACCTGGCTTGTCCCGTTCATATCTAAGCGAAAAGAGGTCTCTTCCACCAGTATGATGGGGTCCTTGGCGAAGTCGCTGGACCCAGGGTGGCGACGATCTTCGCGTTGCGGTTACGGTGCATTTTCAAATCCTTGGTGGTGTTCTGGTCACAGTCAGCCAATCAGAATGGCTCGGAAGTCATTCACATTTGTGAGCGTCGGACCGGTAACAATCGAGTCGCCCAGAGCACTGAAGAAGCCGTGGCCATCATTGTTGTCGAGACTGTCCTTGGGGCGTATTCCCGCAGCCCAAGCACGTTGAAGGGTATCTGGTGCGAGGTAGGCGCCCGCAATCTCTTCCAGGCCATCGACGCCATCGGTGTCACCAGCAAGGGCATGAACGCCAATTTGACCTTGGAGCGCCACGCATAAGGAAAGGAGGAATTCGACATTGCGGCCACCTCGTCCGTTTCCACGGACAGTAACCGTCGTCTCACCGCCGGATAGCAAGACGCAGGGAGCTTTAAAGGGTTGTGCTTGACGAATAACCTGCAAGGTGATTGCAGCCATGACTTTTCCGACGTCGCGGGCCTCACCCTCGATGCTGTCGCCGAGAATATAGGGGGTGTAGCCGGACTCTGTGGCAACCTTGGCGGCCGCATCCAGTGCCATCTGCGGGGTGGCAATGATGTGCGTATCGATGTTGGCAAGCGCGGGATCGTCAGGCTTAATCGATTCACCTCTACCACTTTCAAGAACCTCCCGAACAGTTGCAGGAAGTTCGATGCCATAGCGGCGGACGATTGCCAGCGCGTCGGTGCAGGTTGTAGCGTCGCCAACGGTTGGGCCAGAGGCGATATCGCAAGGGTTGTCGCCAGGAACATCGGAGATCAGCAGAGTCACAACCTTGGCCGGATAGCAGGCAGCAGCCAAGCGACCACCCTTGATGGCCGAAAGATGGCGGCGAACACAGTTCATTTCGCTAATACTGGCGCCCGATTTCAGCAGGGATCGACTAACCGCCTGCTTGTCTTCAAGGGTAACTCCATCCAAGGGCAAGACAAGCAGTGCGGAACCCCCGCCAGATATCAGGCAAAGCACGAGGTCGTCAGCCGTCAAATCGCTAACCAACGCTCGAATGCGACCGGCAGCCGCGAGACCGGCTGCGTCTGGGATCGGGTGAGCCGCTTCGATAATTTCGATCCGTTCACAGGGTACGCCGTAACCATAACGGGTAACGACCAGCCCAGACAATTGGCCGGACCAGTTTTCTTCGACAGCGCGAGCCATTTCCGCCGAGGCCTTACCTGCTCCGATGACAATCAGGCGTCCACGCGGCGCCTCTGGCAGATAAGGCGGGATGCAGTGTGCGGGCTGAGCCGCTTCAATAGCGGCATGAAACATCTGTTGCAGTATTTGACGCGGTGCGCTATCAGTACTCATTGGTAAGTCTCCTCAAATTGTTTTTTTTGGTCCTACAGGTTAGCCGGGCTGTCCCGGCTAACGTCGAGCCATCTCGGGACTACCGATTAACGATTTTTGCTGGAACGCGCATGACCAAAATCGCCCCAAGTAACAAGATCCCGGAGAGGATGTAAAGCGCTACGTCTGTGCTCCCTGTCGCATCCTTAATCCAGCCAACAAGAAAAGGACTCACAAAACCAGCAACCTGCCCAAGGGAATTAATAAGCGCTAGACCACCAGCGGCGGCGGCACTACCGAGAAAAGCTGCAGGCAAAGGCCAGAACATCGGCAAGCCGGAAAGTGTTCCCATTGTCGCCAATGAGAGACCGATGACAGCAATGACCGGATTGCCGCCAGATTGTGTGGCAAGCATCAGCCCGCAAAGCCCCATTAGCAGTGGACCGCTGAGATGCCAACGTCGCTCCTTCTTTGCATCGGCGGAACGACCGATCCAAATCATGAAAATGCTTGCACACAGATACGGAATGGCGCTTATCCAACCGACTGTCACCGGATTTGGAAAGCCAAGGGATTTGACGATGGTGGGGAGCCAAAAGTTGATCGCATAGACCCCCATCTGGATGCAGAAATACACCAAGCCGAGCATCCAAACATTCCCGTTTCGCAAGACGCTGGCAAATGTCTCCGACATCTGGGCAGCGTCACGACGCCTCCGTTCATCCTCTTCAAGTTCGGCGAGCAGGAGTTTCTTTTCCCCTTCAGTCAACCACTTGGCTTGACCAATGCTGTCGTTGAGCAGTACATAGACAAGGATACCCAGTAGGACAGTTGGAATGCCTTGCAGAAGGAACATCCATTGCCAACCGGCAAGACCACCTTGGGCGGAGAAAGATTGCATCATCCAGCCCGAAAGTGGGCTACCCAGGAGGCCGGAAATTGGAATCGCAGACATAAATAGACCCATGATTCGGCCGCGGCGCGAAGCTGGGTACCAGTTAGTGAAATACAACACAATTCCAGGGAAAAACCCCGCTTCAAATACACCCGTGATAAACCGCAACGAGTAGAACGCTTCTGGTGTCTTCACAAACATCAGCGCTGAGGAAGCAATACCCCAGGCGATCATCAGGGTGCCAATAACCTTCCGCGCACCCAGTCGGTGCAGAAGCAAGTTGCTCGGGACACCGCTCAGAACATAGCCGATGAAGAAAATTCCGGCACCAAGACCATAAACGGTCTCGCTCCATTTCAAGGCATCAAGCATTTGCAGCTTGGCGAAGCCGACGTTGACTCGGTCTAGGTAATTGAAAAGGTAGCAAACGAAAATGAATGGAATTAGGTGCGTGGTTACCTTGCGGTAAGCCGCATCCAGCGTAGTCTGTTGAGCAATAGTCCCTGTGGACAGATTGCCGTCGCGCGCATTGGACAAGTGTTTCTCCTAAAAAGTGGTTATTGAAATGATGCGGCAGCATCGTAGGATGCAAAGATGGAATAAACATCAGGCAGATGCATATAAATAATTAATTATCTTCATGTTTTTTCATGCAAATGCCCTAAAATTTCAGTGATCGATATCGGAGCACTCGTTTAATTTATTTGAGGTGAAGGTCATGATCACAATCGGTTCGCCTTTAGCCCAAGAGATCGTTGAACGAACGATGAAAATCATCCCGTACAACGTAAACGTAATGGATGCTCGCGGGTTGATTCTCGGCAGCGGTGATCCACAAAGAATCGGCGATTTTCACCCTGGGGCGCAACTTGCACTGGCAAAACAAGTTGCTGTCGAAATTGATAGCGCGGCGACGCCCAACTTGCCGGGTGCTAAGGCAGGCATCAATCTGCCCCTGACCGTCCGCGGTGACATCTGTGGCGTTGTAGGTCTCACTGGAAACCCCGACGAAGTCCGCCAATTCGGCGAGTTGGTTCGAGTGACGGCGGAGATGATTCTTGAGCAAGCCCAGCTAATCGGAGAGTTGCAGGGAGAGAAGCGATACCGCGAAGAATTCGTCTTTCAGTTGGTTAACAATTCTGGCGTATCTGACGCAAGCATGAAGGCGTGGGCTGCACGGCTGAGTGTGGACTTGCGGCAATTCAGAGTTATGTCGGTCTTAGAACTCTCGGACGACAGACATCAACCGGACTTTATGTTGATTGAACTTCAGCGAGTACAAAATGAATTTGCCGCCTGTTGGCCCGACCTGCTGTCAGCCGTCCTCTCTCCAAGGGAGCTGGCGATAGTGGAGCCATTCGATGTTTCCGGTTCACATAGCGCACGTGCGTCTCGCGCTCGAAAACGTCTTCTGGAACTGAACAAGGTTGGGCGGCAATCGCTGCAATGTCATTCGACCTTATCCATGGGAATCGCGTTACCCGGCTTAGATGGGGCTACCGCGTCCTATGAGTCAGCGAAGCAAACAGGCCGGGTTGGTAGGTTGAGGACTCCCGAATTAACGATTTTTTCTTACTACGATCTCAGCTTACCCGTACTACTTTCCGGCCTTGAGTCGGGGTGGCAAGCGAAACAGCTTCGTGAGCCTCTCGTGCGGCTAAAGGCATTTGATCGAAAGACTGGAACGCTTTTGAAGACGCTGGCTGTATGGTTCAAGCATGACAGCCATCCAGTTTCAACGGCCAAGGCACTGCATATTCATCGCAACACGCTTGACTATCGATTGCAAAAGGTTGCCGATCTAACTGGATTGAACCTTGCCGACACCGATGACAGGCTTCTTCTCTACGTAGCTTTGCAACTACAAGACCACGAAGTAAATTGAATTCCGATGGCGGTGCATCAACAGCTTGAATGACGTTGCGAGGTGGAATCCTGTCCATCTGAGTGGGTCCTGGCCCGTCGTGGCAACATCCCGATGCGCAGGTCAACAACAAATTCAATGCTGATAGTGGCGTGCAGTCGATTACTTTATTGCACAGGTAACCCCGCCCGTCACGGCGCTGCTGTCAATCCGTTACATTGCTGAACCTTATGCCCACCATTCGTCCCTCTATTGAAGTCGCCGTCATCATGCGGCGCGAGCGCACCACCGGAACATCGAGCCACTGGCAGCCCTGGCGCTGGGCGCTGGCTGAGGTGGTTCCCCACGAAGCCGGTTTTGGTGACGTGCCCCGTCTGCTCTATAAAAATGATAGCGAAGAACGCTGGCTGCATCCGGGCTACACCGTCGAATTGTTCAAAGATGACGCCGAAGGCTACCACCTCAACGCGAGCACGCAAGCGCCGGGCTGGTTTGTGCTGTGGCGCATGGAAGAAGAGGCCAGCATCAGCGATGAGCCCATCGCAAAGCCCGAGATGGTGAGCCTGAGTTATTACGACGCCGGCCGCTGGCTGGACGCACAGGAGACGGTGGAGCAGGTGCCGGCGCCAGCACCGGTTGTGGCGTGGTTGCAGGCGTTTGTTGATGAGCACCATGTGGTGGAGCTCAAGCGCCGCAAACGGCCCGAGAGCTTTCGCGCCCTGACCGACCGCTTTGGCCAACCCGCAGCTATCAGTACCGGGAAAAAATCGGGGGGTGAGCATGGCTGAGGGTTTTCTGGGCCGCTGGTCGCAGCGCAAGCAGGCCCAGCGGGCGGGCAAGGCGCTTGACGAACCAGCCACCCAGCCGGTTCCTGTGGTGGTGGATGCGCCTGACGCCCGCGCCCCAGCGCTTGGCCCGCACCCGGCGCTGGTGAAAGCCACGCCAGACGCAGACCCGATCAATCAGGGCGGCGCTGCCGGGCCAGGCGCGCCAGCCAGTTCGGCCCAGGTTGCGCCGCTGTCTCTGGACGATGTGCAGCGACTCAGCATCGAGTCCGACTTCAAGCCCTTTGTCGCGCGTGGCGTCAGCCCGGAGGTACGTAACGCGGCCATGAAGAAGCTGTTTACCGACCCGCATTACAACG
>DATCIC010000061.1:0-7152 GCA_036508025.1 Rhodoferax sp.
ATTTGCCAACTCACGTCACTCGGAAACGCCGACACACCGCGTGCGGCCAAGCCATGGTCGCCGGCGAACACCAGCAACTGCGGATATTGCAAGGCGGGAGCGTCCGTGCCCAAAATCTCACCCAGTTGCAAGGCCAAAGACTCCAGCCGCCCGAGCGAGCCCAGCGGTTTGGTCTTGTTGTCAATCTTGTGCTGTAGCGTGAGGGTCAAAGCGGGGCTGCGAATGTCGGTGAGGGCTGGAAGCGTGAATGTCATGAGTTTCCTTGGTTAATAAATCAAATCGGTTCTGTCCGTTGGCAGGTCCGTCAGGCCAACAAGCCCGGCAAAACGCCCGGCTGGAAATGCAGCTCAATAAAGTCGGCCAGGCGGTCAAACACCACGTCCAGCGTAGGCACCGGGCCATTCAACTGGGCGCCAAACAGCGCCTGCAACGCGCCGGGGTCTTCAAACAAACCGTGCAGGTACAAGCCCAGCACATTGCCTGCGGCGTTCTGCCAGGCCAGACCACCCGGCAAAACGGCACGCGCCGCCTCACCCGCTGTAGCCGGGGTGGAGTGCGGCTGGGTGATGCCCTGGTGGATTTCGTAGCCCGACACGGTCACCCCGGCCAAGGCATGCCAAGGTGCGGCGATGCCATCGGCAAACGTGGCTTGCGTGTGGCGCACGGTCTTGTCCAGTTCAAACACCGTCACCAGCGGCAGCAGCCCGAGGCCCGGCGCGTCGCCGCCTCCGCCCTGCGGGTCAATCAGCGCCTCGCCCAGCATCTGCAAACCACCGCAGATACCCAGCACCGCCCCGCCGCGGCCTGCATGCGCGGCCACCGCCGCATCCAGCCCCTGCGCGCGCAACCAGGCCAGGTCGCTGCTGGTGGCTTTGGAGCCGGGCAGAATGACCCAGTCGCTGGCACTCAAGCCCGCCAGTTCAGCCGGGCTGCGCACCCACATCAGGCGCAGTCCGGGAATATTTTTAAGCGGCTGAAACTCGTCCAGATTGCTGATGCGCGGGTAGGCGATGACGGCCACCGTCAGCTTGATGGCACCGGACGCTGTGCTTCTGTCATCAAACACGCCGTCTTCCTCGGGCAGACCATGCTGCCACCACATCGGCAAAGTCGCCACGGTCGCAATACGGGTCAGGTCTTGCAGCATCTGGGGCGCCGGGGCCAGCAGCGCGGCATCACCGCGAAACTTGTTTAAAACGAAACCTTTGATCAAGGCGCGCTCGCTCTCGGGCAGCAGCGCCCAGGTGCCATACAGATGGGCAAAGGCACCGCCCCGGTCAATGTCGGTCACCAGCAGGCAAGCTGCATCGCAGTGGCGCGCCACGCGCATATTGACAATGTCGCTGCCCGACAAATTGATCTCGGCGGGTGAGCCTGCGCCCTCGATCACCACCACGTCGTTCTCAGCGCGCAGTTCGTCCAGTGCGGCAGCAATGTGCGGCCACACGTGGTTGCTGCGCGCGCGCCAAGGCATGGCGGTGAGCGCGCTACTGACCTGCCCCATCAGTACCACCTGGCTGTGGGTGTCGGCCTCGGGCTTGAGCAAGAGCGGATTCATGCGCACGTCGGGCACGCTGCGCGCGGCCAGCGCCTGAAAGTACTGGGCACTGCCGATTTCGCCCGAGCCCTTGTCGCTGGCGATCACCCGCGCGTTGTTGCTCATGTTCTGCGCCTTGAAGGGCGCCACCTTGAGGCCTTGGCGGGCGTAATGACGGCACAGCGCGGTCGTCAGCCAGCTTTTGCCGGCGCCGCTGGTGGTGCCCAGCACCATGACGCATTTGGCGGTCATGAAAGTAGGCGCATCGGAGGCAGCGCTAGCCGTCAATCTCTGCCCAGCAATTGGGCGTTTCATACAGGGTGACCTTGGCCAGCGAGAGGTGTCTGCCGTAGCGGCCGTGGTAGACCTCCTTCAAAATATCGAAGGCAATCTTGGCCAGGTTTTCGACCGTGGGCACGCGGTCAATGACCACCGTTTTGTGGTCTGGCATGCTGTCCAGAAAGTCACGCACCACGGTGTCGTGCGCGTAGACGATGAAGGCGTGGTCCCAGAGCTTGACCAGGTGCTGGTTGGCCAGCGCCTTGATGTCGCCAAAATCCATGATCATGCCGTTGTCAGATTCGCCCTCTTGTTGCACCACATCACCGCTCAAGGTGATGAGCAGGGTGTAGCGGTGGCCGTGCATGTTTCGGCACTGGCTCTTGTGGTCGGGAATGCGATGACCGGCATCGAATTCCATTTTTCGGGTGATGGTAAGCATGGTGTGGCGTGAGGTAAGCGTGTTCGGCGAAATTAAGGGATTTGAAGCAGTTTATGGGTCTGCAGGCTGAGCTTCCACTGGGGATGGGCTTTGCAGTAGTCAATGGCCATGCGCAGGTTCTCTTTCTGAAGTGGGCCGTCCATGGCTTGCACAAAGTGATGCTCAAAGGCTAGGCAGGCGTAGTCGTCCAGCGCTTGCCCCGCCTGCGGGATGACAACTTTGATCTCGTTGCCGGCGCGTACCACCAGCGCGGCGCCCATCTTGGGACTGACGCACACCCAGTCCACGCCGCCTGGAACCGGCAAGGTGCCATTGGTTTCAATGGCGACCTCGAAACCGGCGCGGTGCATGGCCTTGATGAGCGCGGCATCGAGTTGCAGCAGCGGCTCGCCGCCGGTGAACACCACGTATTTGCTGGCCGGGTAAGACGCGGGCCACAGACGGTTGATGGCGGCAGCCAGGGTTTCAGCGTCCCTGAACTTGCCACCGCCTTCGCCATTGGTGCCGACGAAATCGGTGTCGCAAAACTGGCAGACGGCGCTGGCCCGGCTGTCCTCGGCGCCGCTCCACAAATTGCAGCCGGCAAAGCGGCAGAAAACGGCAGGGCGCCCGGCATGGTGGCCTTCGCCCTGCAAGGTGTAGAAAATTTCTTTGACACTGTAGGTCATGTTTGGCCTTTGTTTAGCGTTGTTTGAAGCGCCGCCCTCAGCGCGTCTTCCCCGGTGGCTTGGCTGGCAAGCGCATCACCATGCGGTCAAAGTCCGACTCAAACCGCTGGTCATCTACCACCCGGAACTTGTCAAACTCCTGTTCGGCCAGGCTTTTGGCCAGTTGCGCAGACACGGTGCCTGCGCCCTGCAAAATCTCGCGGTCGTTTAGCGTCAAGAAGCCTTCCAGCTTGGCGATCCAGTCCTGCATGGACATGGCTACGCGCCGCAGTGCCTGGCCTTCAGCAAAAATCAGGTACTGCTCGGCCAGGTTGTTCAGGGCGCGCAGTTCTTCCTCCGACAGGTAGTTTTTGGCAACGCTCACATCAGCCTTGCGAATGCGCGCGCCCTGCCAAGTGGTGAGTCCCATGTTGGGCTGGCTGCTGTCAGCGCGCGCCACAATCAGTTCGGCTGCAGTCTGCCCGTGCACAGCGTAATGCACCTTGTTTTGGACGGTGGCGAAAAACGCCTGCGTCAGTTCATGGCCGCTGTCATAGTCCACGCTGGTGGCATAGATGTCGGTGATCTTTTGGTAGAAACGCCGCTCGCTGGTGCGGATGTCTTGCAGGCGGCGCGTCAGCTCGTCAAAGTAATCTGGTCCCTTGCCAGGATTCTTGAGCCGCGCGTCATCCAGCACAAAGCCTTTGACAAGGTATTCCTTCAGCTTGTCGTTCGCCCACCGGCGAAAACGCACGCCCACCGGGCTGCGCACGCGGAAACCAAGGGCCAGCACCATGTCGAGGTTGTAGTGCTCGACTTCACGGGTCACCTCCCGCCCTCCTTCGATTTGAACTGTTCGGAATAACCAAACAGTTGCCTCCGGCGTCCATTCACCATCTTCAAAGATGTGCTTGATATGCTCGCTGATCGTCCCCTTGGCCTTGCCGAAAAGCTCGGTCAACTGCTTCTGATTCAGCCAAAGCGTTTCTGCCTCCAGCATCACGTCGATACGGGTGGCGCCGTCTTCACTTTGGTAGATGAGGAATTGTTGGGGGTCAGTCATGGGTCGGTTGTCGAGGAGTATTCGGCCGTGGGGATGTTCTTGCGCGTGGCGTCGTCGTGCTTGAGGGTTTCGACGGTGAGTGGCGCTTTGGTGGTTTTTTTGTGGCCATGGCTTTGATCAGGAATCCAGTGCATCGGGCTTTTTGAGCGCTTTTTTGTCTTCTGACAGCAAGCGGCGTTCGACTTTTTTCACGTCTTCAACCGGCGGCAAGCTCTCAGGGCGTATGCCGCGCTCCAGCAGGGTGTCGCGCACCGCTTTGTTGTTGGTAATGTGTTCGCTTGAGATGGCTGATTCAGTGCCCATTTGATGCTGTCGGGCATTGAAGATGGTGATTTCGGTTGCGAAGTCTTTTGCCTTCAAAATAATGGTGGGTGCAAAGTCAGCCAAAGGGCGACTGTCTGGCACCTTCCAATGGGCTTTCATCGCTTGCGTGCTTTTACCAAACAAGGCATGGTCGCCCTTGCTGCGGATGAAGGCGAAGTCTTGATTGCCGCCCACCTGTTCAAAAATGACTTCCGACAGCTCTTTTTCGGTTGCCGAGAGTTTTTTTCGCGCCGATACCCGCTCTGCGTCGAGCAGGCGTTGCTCAATCAATTCTGCCTTGCGCGTTTGGACTGCAAAGTAGGTTTGGGCAAAAGCGATTTCCTGCTTTTTTGAGTCGCCGTTCTGGGCAATCAGATAGCAGGCGTAGCGGGTGAGCATGAGGTCCGGGACTTCCTTTTCGGCACCCTTGGGCATGGCGATCGTTTTGCCGACGTCGGCAAAATGATCGGGCACTGCATGCCCCGAGACGTCACAGGCAGTTTTTGCCTTGGAAACCACGTTCAGAAAGTTGTCCCATTTGCTGTAGCCCAACAGATGTTGAATGTCACGGGCAAGCCAGAACTCGATGCCCGTTTCAGTCTGCTGCGCATGGGCTTCGAAGTTCGTTGTGAGCGATTGAACCAGTTCAGTTTTCATGTTTTTCCTTGTTGGCGTCGCAAACGTGCATGCAGGCGCTTATTTCTGGCTATCCACAGTTATCGAGGAATCCTCGGTAACTGCTTTGTCGCGCATGTGCCAGACGGTGACCGTCAGCGTCAATGCGTGACGAACTGTCACGGCTTCATTGCCCTTGATCAGCAAGCATTTCTTGATGTAGCTCACGTCCAGTTTCTTTCGTGTACGGCGTCGTTGATCATTGTGCTGAACACGTCTTCAACCTTCTTCGCGAAGTCCACCTGCATTTGATACACCTCGGTGAACTCAACAAACGCCCACCCGGCTCTTCTCCACCCGGTATTCCTCAATACTCAAATTGCGCAAACGCGAGTCACGCCCTTCAGCGTTGTGCACAAAACCGAAACTGGCGACCAGCGGCGCAGAGTCAGCGGCCAGCAAACGCCAGGCCGGGTGCTGGCGGCGCTGCATGTCCAGGGTGGTGTAGTCGAGGTTCATGCGAATTCAGGATGCCGAAGACGGTTTGGCCACAGCCAGTGCCTGCCGAACTACCGTTGTGGGCAAAAACATGGACAGCTTTTGCTCTGGAAAACGCTGAAAACCATAGCGCGAATAGAACGCCATAGCGGCTTCATGCTTGGCATCCACCACCACGGCATACACACCAATTTGCTGGGCTAGCGACACCGTCAAGTGCATGGCGTGTTGCAGCAAGGCGGCACCAACGCCGGTGCCTTGCTGCCGCAGGTCCACGGCCAAGCGCCCTATGCGCACCACGGGCACCGGGTAACGCGGCAACTGCAAGCCGGGCGGCCAGTTGTCAAAATCGATCGACGCTGAGCTGATGGCGTAATAGCCCCGTATGCGCGTTTCACCGGGGGCACACGCGACATAGCTTCGGTTGAAATCCCGCTTGGCTTGTTGACGGGCGAGTTTTTGCAAAAAGCTGTTTAACGCAGGTTCGCCGCAATCAAAATCGCTGCGGTCATGCTCTGGGCCCAAACCCGAGATGACGACACTCATTGATTGAGACGCATCAGATCAATCAATGCCTGCGTGGGCTCAGGTGGGTTGTCCAATGCTTTTAAAAACGCATCCCGATCCCGATCCGACAAGGTGATGATCTCCTGCTGCGCCAGCACCCGGCGTGCCACCTCTGATGAGTTTTGCAACATGAAGCTGGAAACCGTGGCACCCGTCATGGCGGCAGCTCTCTCGATGAGCTCTTTCACCTCCGGGCTGGTGCGCAAGTTGATGCGAGCGGAGTCGCTTGATGTGGTAACAGCAGGCATAGCGCTTCTCCAAAAAACAAAATTGTACGTCAATTTGACACACAAATCACACCAAACAACGCATCTTGCGCCTGCGGCGGCAACACCCCCAAGCGCACCCAGCCGGGCAACCCAAACGAGGTGGCATCGCGCAGCTTGATGCCCTGGGTGCGCAGCTGTGCGCACAGCGCTACAGCGTCCACACCCAGCAAAGGCTGGGCGCAGAAAAACGGGGTGTCGCTGGGCTGCACGGTCCAGCCCAAGGCTTGCAGACCCTGCACCTGACGCTGCTTCCAGCCGCGCAGCGTCTGCAAGCTGCTGTGCAACCAAGCTTGGGCGTCCGCCTGCGTCCATGCCATCAGCAGCGCCACGCCGTGTGCGCCCAGCACCCAGGATGGGGCCAAGGCGTCCAGCTGCGCGGCGGCTTGTTGCGCATCAAAGGGGGCAATGGCATAGGCGGCGCGCACGCCGGTCAGGCCCAGGGCCTTGTTGGGGGAAAACAATTGCCACACCTTGGCGCGCTGCGCGTCGCTCAGGCTGGGCGTGCCACCCAGGCGCAGCGGGGCGTAGGCGCTGTCGAGCACCACGGTGTTGCACAGCGGCTCGGGTGCGGCGGGGCTGTGGTGCAGTGCGCCGTCTGCGGCACGGTGCAGCCTCTCGGGCCATGCACGATGGGCTTGGCCCAAGGGGCTGGAAGGCTCGCAGGCCCAGACCAAATCCGCTGCATCAGGCTTAGCCGTTGACTGCAGCCCCCACGCCTGCGCGGCATGGGCGTAGTCGCCATAGGCATGGCGGGGCAGGCACACGGTGCGCGGTGCCTGCTGGGTGCCCTGCCCTTTAACCCAAGCCGTGATGCGAAAAATAAACTCGCTGGCGCTGCCCGCCAGCACCACGCGCCACGGCGCCACGCCGTGAAAGCGTGCCAGCGCCGCCCGTAAATCGGTATAGGCAGCGTCGGGGTAGCGGGTGGCATC
>DATCIC010000062.1:0-4332 GCA_036508025.1 Rhodoferax sp.
TGCCTTTTCATCGCAGGTGACCTTGGCCGTGCCGCTGACCACAATCCAGTGTTCGGCGCGGTGGTGGTGCATCTGCAATGACAGCGTGCCGCCCGGCTTGACCACAATGCGCTTGACCTGAAAGCGATCTCCCGCATCGACGCTGTCGTACCAGCCCCAGGGGCGAAACACCTTGCGGTGAATGGTGCCTTCGGCGCGGCCCTGCGCCTTGAGGCGGTCGACAATTTTCTTCACGTCCTGCGTCTTGTCTTTGTGGGCCACCAGAATGGCATCGGCGGTTTCAACCACCACCAGATCGCTCACGCCAACGCAGGCAATCAGCCGACCTTCGGACAGTGCCAACGTGTTCTCGCAATCTTGCAGCAGCACGTCGCCCTGGCTGACGTTGCCGGAGGCATCTTTGGGCAGCACCTGCCACAAGGCATCCCAGGCGCCGACGTCCGACCAGCCGGCGCTCAAGGGAAGCACGACCCCGATGGGCAACACGGGCGCATTAACGTCAGACTTGGCGGAGCCGGCGGCAATGCGCTCCATCACCGCGTAATCGATCGAGTCGCTTGGGCACTGGGCAAAAGCCTCCTTGCCGACGCGCACAAATTCGCCATCCGTTGAACCCTGCCGCCACGCGCTCTCGCAGGCCGCCAGAATGTCGGGGCGGCAGGCTTTCATGGCGGCCAGCCAGACCGAGGCGCGCAGCATGAACAGGCCACTGTTCCACAGGTAAGAGCCCGCTGCCAGGTAGGCCTGCGCGGTGGCCAGGTCGGGCTTCTCGACAAAGCGGGCCATCAGGCGGGCGCTGGCGTCCGGCGTGCCTGATTTCCCGGCTTTCCCGGCGTAAACGGCGCCGGACTGGATGTAGCCGTAGCCGGTCTCGGGCGCATCGGGCGTGATGCCAAAGGTGACCACCGCACCATCAAACGCGAGCCGTGCGCCCTGGCTGACCACGCTTTGAAACGCGGCGATGTCGGTGATGACGTGGTCCGCTGGCATCACCAGCAAGACCGGGTCTGCATCGTTTTTAATAGCTGCTAGTGCAGACAGGGTAAGGGCTGGCGCCGTATTTCTTCCAAAAGGCTCGAGCACGATGGTGCCTGGCTTGCCCAAGAGGCGCAGTTGCTCGGCAATGACAAAGCGGTATTCCTCGTTGCACACCACCATCGGCGGCGCCATATCCAAGTTGGCAATGCCTTCGACGCGACGCACGGTGGCCTGCAAGAGCGAGTCAGTGCCCATCAGCGGCAGCAGTTGCTTGGGGTATTTCTCGCGCGACAGCGGCCACAGACGCGTGCCCGAGCCACCGGAGAGAACAACGGGTTGGATCAATAGAGTGGGTGTCATGTCAGGATCAAAAATTGGGTTGCAGGGCGGTGGCGATCAGGCGCGGGCATCGCCCCAGCGCAACTGGGACGTGTCGTCGCCGCGGTACAGCGTCTCGCCGTGGCGATCAACGCAGTAGTCAGGCGAGACAATCATTTCGCTAAAGCGCATGTCGGCTGCGATGCGGGTGTACTCAAACAAGATGCTGCGCACCACCTTGGCGCCAGTGCGAATGTGGCAACCGTGCCCAATCCAGGCCGGCCCGGTGATGGTGGCGCCGGGCTCGATGCGCACGCTGGCGCCGATATAGACCGGGCCTTCAATCGTGACCTCGTCCCAGGCAATGCTGGTGTTGAGCCCGACCCAGATGCCGGGTTTGATTTCACGCCCGGGCATCTTCATCTGCTCCACTTCACCGCGCAACACGCGCTGCAACACCGACCAGTAGTCACTGACCCGGCCAATGTCGATCCAGTTAAAGGGCCGGTTCTGGACATAAAACGGCAGCTTCTGCTCGACCAGTTGCGGAAACAACTGCGAGCCGATGTCATAAATCGTGTTGGGGGGCACCAGTTTGAGCACCTCGGGCTCAAAAATATAGATGCCGGTGCTGGCCAGCGTGGATTTGGCCTCCAAGGGTGCGGGCTTTTCCTGAAAGGCTTCAATGCGCCCGTCCGGTCCTGCCACCACAATGCCGTAAGCCTGCACTTCGGCCAGCGGCACATCGAGTGCGATGACGCTGGCAATAGCCCCTTTGGCCTTGTGTTCAGCAATGGCGGCGGTGATGTCGAGGTCAATCAAGGCATCGGCGCACAGCACCAGCGTGGTCTGATCAAAAAAGCCGCCGAAGTCCTGGATGCGGCGCATACCGCCGGCCGAGCCCATCGGACGGGGCAGGACGTCGCCGTGGTCACGCACGCCCTCGTAGGCATAGCCAATCTCCACGCCCCAACGACTGCCATCGCCAAAATATTCTTCAATTTTCTGGTGGTTCCAGGCGACGTTGACCATGATCTCGGTGATGCCGTGGCGGGCCAGATGCTCAATCAGGTACTCCATCACCGGTTTGCCGAGAATCGGCACCATGGGCTTGGGCAGGTCAAGGGTCAAGGGGCGAACGCGGGTGCCTTGCCCGGCAGCCAGAATCATGCCTTTGGTCATATTTTTCCTTTTCTTTTTCGTAGTCATTTTTTCCCTTGGTGGTTGCAATTCAGGCCTGCGCATAGCCCTTGGGGTTGCTGCTTTGCCAGCGCCAGGTGTCGGTACACATGGCATCGAGCCCGCGCTGCGCGCGCCAGCCCAGCAGCGACAAAGCCAGCCCCGGATCAGCGTAGCAGGCCGCAATATCACCGGCGCGGCGCGGCGCAATTTTGTAGGGGACGGGTTTGCCGCTGGCCAACTCAAACGCGTGCACCATGTCCAGCACGCTGTAGCCAACACCGGTGCCGAGATTGATGGCCTGGCACTCGGTGTGCTGTTGCAGCCGCTCCAGCGCCTTGAGGTGGCCCAGCGCCAGATCGACCACGTGGATGTAATCGCGCACGCCGGTGCCGTCCGGCGTGGCGTAGTCATCGCCCCACACATTCAGAAATTCGCGCCGCTCGACGGCGACTTGCGCTACAAAGGGCAACAGGTTGTTGGGCGTGCCCTGCGGGTCTTCACCGATCAGGCCGCTGGCGTGCGCACCGACCGGGTTGAAGTAGCGCAGCAGGCTGATGCGCCAGCTTGGGTCGCTCTGGTACAAGTCGCGCAGCATGTTCTCAATGACCAGCTTGGTCTGGCCATAGGGGTTGGTGCTTGCGAGCGGATGGTCTTCGGTCAAAGGCAGTCGCTGCGGGTCACCATAAACCGTGGCCGAGGAACTGAACACCAGCGTCTTGACGCCACACTCAAGCATCGCCTCCAGCAGTCGCACCGTCCCGACCACGTTGTTGTCGTAATAGGCCAGCGGCTGTTGCACCGATTCACCGACGGCCTTGAGACCGGCGAAATGGATCACGGCGCTCGCGCCGCTCTGCGCCAAGGCTGCGACCAGCGCGGCGCGGTCACGAATGTCGCCCTGCACCAGCTTGGGCGCTTGGCCCGTGATGCGCTGCACCCGCGCCAGCGCCTCGGGCTGGCTGTTGCAGAAATTGTCAAACACGGTGACCTCATAGCCTGCATTGAGCAGTTCGACGCAGGTGTGGGAGCCGATATAACCGGCACCGCCGGTGACAAAAATCATGGACATAGGGTGAGCTGTTGGCGTGAGGGCATCGCGGCGCTGGTTTATGTCAGGGTTTCCGTCAGCATGCGCGCCACGCCTTGCTGCCATGGGGGCAGGACCAGCCCGAAAGCGGCTTGCAGTTTGAGCGTGTCCAGGCGCGAATTCAGCGGTCGGCGCGCCGGGGTCGGGTAGCTGGCAGTCGCCGTGGGCAACACTTGATCCGGCCCGGCCTTGAGCTTGCAGCCCAGCGCCTGCGCCTGGCCCAGCACGTAGCGGGCGTAGCCGTACCAACTGGTCTCGCCGTCGGCCACGCAGTGGTACAGACCGGCCAGCTCGGGCTCCCGCATGGCCTTGGCCAGTGCGTGCGCCGTCACGTCGGCCAGCAGTTCGGCCGAAGTCGGCGCGCCGATCTGGTCGTCAATCACGGTCAGCGTCTCGCGCTCGCCGGCCAGCCGCAGCATGGTCTTGGCAAAGTTGCCACCTCGGGCGGCGTAGACCCAACTGGTGCGGAAAATAAGATGTTTGGCGCAAGTGGCCACCGCCTGCTCGCCTTCGAGCTTGGTCTGTCCGTAGACGCTTAACGGGCCGGTGGCATCACCCTCGCGCCAGGCTTGCTGGCCGCTGCCGTCAAACACATAGTCGGTGGAGTAATGCAGCAGCCAGGCGCCCAGTTTTTGCGCCTCTGTGGCCAGCACGCCAGGGGCCAGTGCGTTCAGGGTGCGGGCCAGCTCGGGCTCGGCCTCGGCTTTGTCCACGGCGGTGTGCGCCGCGGCGTTCACGATCACGTCGGGTTTGACACGGCGGATCGT
>DATCIC010000063.1:0-4962 GCA_036508025.1 Rhodoferax sp.
CAAGGTCATCAGGAGCAGCCAGCACAGCGCCGCGCCACCGGCTGGCAAAACCAGGCTTTTCCAGATGGCCGCCCGGTGCCGGCCGACTCGCCACTTCACCAGCCAGGCCCACGCCAATGTGGCGCCAGCAGCTATCAAAAAAGGTACAAAGGAGAAGCTGTGTTCAAAGCCGGGCAGCAGTCGCGCGACGTTGGCAGCGGGTTGCCTGGGCACGCCCGTCTGGAGCGCGATCCACACGACCCAGATGGTCAAGGCGCAGCCCGAGAAAAATAACAGGGTGAACCAATCAATCAGCGACGCCACGCTACGGCGCAATGTGGGCAGGGCAAATGCAGCCAGCGTTGCCAGTGCGGGCAGGGCCAGTAACAAGGACCGATCGGCCGAACTGGTGGTCAGTGTGGTGCCGATGGCAACGCCTGCAAACCACAGCGGCAGCGCCAGATGGCGGCTGGGCATGCCCACACGAATCAGTTGATGGCGCCAGCGCCACAAGGTCCACAAGGCCAGCGGCCAGGCGGGCCAGGTGAACCATAGCAGCAGGCGCCCAAGGTTGCGCCACGTTGTCCAGTTGGCATGGGGCAGCTCAATGCGCCAGCGCCACAAGTCCAGCCAGGTGGCCAGCAGAGCGACCAGCAGCGTGGCTATTGCTATCGCCCCGGCGGCCAAAATGGCCGTGCGCCGCGCAATGCTTTGTTCGTTGGAACGATCCAGCAGCTGAATCAGGGCGCCGCCGCTGCCCAACAGCACGGCCATGCTGGGAGCCCCCGACAGGGCCAGACCCGCCAGACCGAGTACGCCGGCGATGGCGGGTGGTAACGTGCGGTAGGGCAGGGCGGCCAGCGCGTACAGAGCGAGCGCCGTAAAACAGAGCTGCGCCAACGCAGGCGTGGTTTCATGTGACAACTGGGCCAGGCCCAGGCAGGCGATGAAAGCCAGCAAGCCGCCGTCGGCCATGGCCCTCGCATAGTCCGTCGGCCTGGCCTCTCCGCCGAATGCAAAGGCAACCGGTTGGGCCTCGGGGTTGTGTGCCAGGTAATAAGTGCCATACCAAGTGGCGACCAGGGCCAGCGTTAGTAACAAGCCAAACGGGATGCGCGCCGCAAAATCGGGTGCGAACCAGGCTGGCGCGAGTTGCATGGCCCAGGCGCCAAGCCAATAAGGCAGCAGTGCATCGACCTCGGGTGACAAACCCATCAACTGCGGCGACAGCCATGCGGTGCCGCCACGCGCCAATTCGGCCATATAGCCAAAAGCGGATATGTCGGCCGTTTTCCAGGGGCCGCGGCCCAGCAAGCCCGGCAATACATAGGCGATGCAAAACAAAAACAAAGCAACGCGCGGCAAACGCTGCACGGCGCCTTGGGCGACGATGGCGGGGGTGGTTTGATTCACGCTGGTTTGATGAAAAAAAGGCAGCGCGGGTAACCCGGGCTGCCTTTTTGAAGAAGCGTTTGCCAGTTTATTCGGCTGCTGGGACTGCTGTGGCGACTTCGGCGACGGCTGCTTTGGTTTTGCCAAAACGGTTGCGGAAGCGCTCGACACGGCCACCCATGTTGTCCACGGATTTTTGTGTGCCGGTGTAGAAAGGATGTGATTCGCTGGAGGTATCGATCTTGTACAGCGGCAGTTCGCGACCGTCTTCCATCTTGGTCATCTCTTTGGCGTTAGCGCAAGAGCGGGTCACGAACTTGAAGCCATTGGACGTGTCCAGGAAACAAATTTCGCGGTAATTGGGGTGAATGTTTGCTTTCATATCTTCTCCATCAGTTGCGTTAGCCGCGTCAGCCCTTGTGCAAACCATTGCGCAATTAAAAGCCCGTCGTACTTGTCGCGTAGAACCGCAAATTATAGCCTAGCCGCCGCGCCGCATCATGTCAAAGAATTCGCTGTTGTTCTTGGTGGCGCGCATTTGCTTGAGCACCATTTCCATCGACTCGATTTCATCCATGTTGTAGAGAAACTGGCGCAAGATGCGGGTTTTTTGCAAAATATCGGGGGCCAGCAACAGCTCTTCGCGCCGGGTGCCGCTGCGGTTCAGCTGGATCGACGGGAACACGCGTTTTTCGTACAGGCGGCGGTCCAGGTGGATTTCGCTGTTGCCGGTGCCCTTGAATTCTTCAAAAATCACTTCGTCCATGCGGCTGCCGGTATCGATCAGCGCTGTCGCGATGATCGTCAGCGAACCGCCTTCCTCCACATTGCGCGCGGCGCCCAGGAAGCGCTTGGGGCGTTGCAGCGCGTTGGAGTCGACGCCACCGGTCAACACCTTGCCGGAAGATGGCACGACGTTGTTGTAGGCGCGCGCCAGGCGCGTGATGGAGTCCAGCAGGATGACGACGTCTTTTTTCAGCTCGACCAGGCGTTTGGCGCGCTCGATCACCATCTCGGCCACGTGCACGTGGCGGGCAGCGGGTTCGTCAAAGGTGGAGGCGATCACTTCGCCTTTCACGGTGCGCTGCATCTCGGTGACCTCTTCGGGCCGCTCGTCGACCAGCAGCACCATCATGTGGATTTCGGGATAGTTGGCGGCAATCGCGTGGGCAATGTGCTGCATCATCACCGTCTTGCCGCTTTTGGGCGGCGCCACCAGCAGGGCGCGCTGGCCTTTGCCAATCGGCGCGATGATGTCGATGATGCGACCGGTGATGTTTTCGTCGGTCTTGATGTCTTGTTCGAGCCGCATTTGCTTGTTGGGAAACAGCGGCGTCAGGTTCTCAAACATCACCTTGTGTTTGTTTTCTTCGGGCCCGCCGCCGTTGACTTTTTCAAGCTTGTTCAGGGCAAAGTAGCGCTCGCCGTCTTTGGGCGTGCGCACCTCGCCTTCAATCATGTCGCCGGTGTGCAGGTTGAAGCGGCGCACCTGGCTCGGGCTGATGTAAATGTCGTCTGTGGAGGCTGTGTAGCTGGTGTCGGGGCTGCGCAAAAAACCAAAACCGTCGGGCAGGATTTCCAGCACGCCATCGGCAAAGATCTGCTCACCAGCGCGGGCGCGCTTTTTGATGATGGCAAACATCAGCTCTTGCTTGCGCATGCGTCCGGTGTTTTCAATCTCAAGCTCTTCAGCTTGCTTGAGGACTTCTGACACGTGCAGTGCCTTGAGTTCGTTTAAGTGCATGGAATGGCCAAGTAGGGAAATTGAACGAAATACAGGGGGGGTTTGGGTGAGGCGGATTGCAATCCTCAGCCTCAATGTTCTAAACCGGGAACTCGAACTGACTCTGGATGGGAGTCAGCGAACTGGCTGTAATTATGACAGGAAAAAAATGCAGTCTTCAAGCCCTGTCAAGACTGATCTGGAAAAGCTCGAATTGTTACGGACAGAGCTTGTTCACTGCGTGTAACTGCGGTCTGTCCCGCAAGGTCTCAGTTTAGTTGAGGACAGAGCTTGCCCACTGCGTGTGGCGGCGGTCTGTCCCGCAAAGTCTCAAGCGAGTTGCTGATCAATAAAAGCCGTCATCTGCGACTTGCTCATGGCGCCGACTTTGGTCGCGGCGAGCTGCCCATCCTTGAACAGCATCAGGGTGGGAATGCCGCGAATGCCGAATTTGGCCGGAATATCACGGTTTTCATCAACGTTCATCTTGGCAATTTGCAGTTTGCCTTCGTAACTGGTCGCTATTTCTTCCAGAATGGGCGCGATCATCTTGCAAGGGCCACACCACTCGGCCCAGTAGTCCACCAGCACGGGCTGCGTTGATTTCAGCACATCGGCTTCAAAAGAGGCGTCGGACACATGTTTGATAAGTTCGCTGGCCATGAGAATTCCTTGGTAGATAGTCGGTACATGTAAAGTGGGGAAATTGTGACAGAAACCAAGCCCATGCATCGTTAATCAAAATCCTATGGCTGAAATAGCAAAAAACCATCCTGTTGATCAGGCATGGGACCGTGTCATGGGTCAAATCCGCGGCGAAATGGCGGCGCGCGGGGTGATGACACCTTGGTGGTGGCTTATGTGAAGGTGGGTGAAAAGGATGACACCAAGAGTTATGCCCAGCCCGCCAGGGCGAGGGTGCCTGGGCCTGGGACAATACGGGGCTGGCTTGGCAGGGCAATGAGATTGAGTTGCTGTACCAGGGCCAATGCCTGCGCCTGGATCGCCTGGCGCAGTTGCGCGACTACCGGGCGGCCGTGCAGGCGATTTATCCGGATGCGGTGGTCAAGGCCGCGTTCTTGACCGCGCACGGCGCGTTGATCGAAGTGAATGAAGTGAATTGGAACAGTGCATGAAAAAAGTGATTGTGGTCGGCGGGGGTCCCTCCGGCCTGATGGCGGCTGAGGTGTTGTCGGCGGCCGGTGTTGAAGTGCACCTGTATGACGCCATGCCTTCGGTGGGGCGCAAGTTCTTGCTGGCGGGCAAGGGCGGCTTGAACCTGACGCACGCCGAGCCGGCCGATATTTTTGCCTCCCGCTATGGCGCGCGGCGCGCCCAGATCGAGGCCTTGCTGCGGGGTTTTGATGCCACGCAGGTGCGCGCCTGGGCCAAGGGCCTGGGGGTGGACACCTTTGTCGGCAGTTCCGGCATGGTGTTTCCGTTGGACATGAAGGCCGCGCCCTTGCTGCGCGCTTGGTTGCACCGCCTGCGCCACCCGGTGGCCGGGCCGGGCGTGCAGTTTCACATGCGCCAGCGCTGGACCGGCTGGGGCACTGAGAGTGCAGCGGGCCATGCCGACAAGGCCTGCAGCACGCTCAAATTTGACGGTCCGGACGGACCGAGCCAGGCGCAAGCTGACGCCGTGGTGCTGGCCTTGGGCGGCGGCAGTTGGGCCCGCTTGGGCTCCAACGGCGCCTGGGTGCCCTGGTTGCAGGCGCACGGGGTGGCGGTGGCGCCGCTGCTGCCCGCCAACTGCGGCTTTGACGCCCAGGGCGGCTGGAGCGAGCATTTCGCCACTCGTTTTGCCGGTCAGCCCTTCAAGTCGGTGGCCATTGAGTTCACCAACTCGCAGGGTGTCAGCTTCCGGC
>DATCIC010000064.1:0-6499 GCA_036508025.1 Rhodoferax sp.
CCTGCCGCTGCTCTTCTGGGGCATCCACGGTGGTGCGGTGGTGGCGTCGCTTTGGGCCGTGCTGCAGTTCTGGTTTGACTTTAGCCTGTTCCCGCAGGCAGCTTTACCTGCTTCCACCTTTGTCAACCGCAATTTCTTTGCCGAATATGCGGTGAGTGCGCTGCCGTTCTCGGTCTATCTGCTGGCCAATCTGCGCGCTTCACGCTGGCTCGCACCGGTGGCGCTGTCCCTGGCGCTGAACGTGGTGGCCCTCATGATGACAGGCACGCGCTCGGCCTTGATTGCTCTGTTGGTGCTTCTGCCGGTGTTGGCGTTGATCTTGGTCCGGTATCGCCAGCAGTTTGCGTTTGGCCGCTGGAGCCGGGCGCAGCAGGCCCTGGTCGGTTTGGTGCTGATTGTGGGTGTGTTGGGCATGGGATCTGCCCCCAGCGGCAGTGTAAATATTCTTGCTGAAAAAGTAGGTACGACCGCGTTGGAACGCAGCTTTTTGCGCGCCGCCTCCATGACCGACGGCAAGGAATACACCGAGAGGTCTTTTTCCATTCGTTCCCAGATGTGGATGGCTACTGCGCGCATGAAGCTGGCAAACCCGTGGGCCGGTGTGGGTGCAGGAGCTTGGGAGGTACAAATCCCTCTCTACCAGCGCAACTACACGGTGCTGGAGACCGACTACTACGCACACAACGAATTTTTGCAATTGCTTAGCGAGTACGGAGTGGTGGTCGGGGGCTTGTGTCTGGCTTTTTTATTGGCGTATCTGGCGCATACCGCTGGTAGCACTGCACGACTTGCAGGCAATGACGCTTTTGAAGCGTCCTCGCGGGCGGTTATATTGGCAAGTTTCTTGGCATTATTGATTGTCAGCAACGCTGGTTTTCCATGGCATTTGGCCACCTGTGGCGCTTTGCTGGCGCTTGGGTTAGGAGCTTTGGCGGCCTCTGACGCCCGGTTGAAGCCCCAAAAGACGCGTTTATCAACTGGGCTCTTGATGCGGCCTCACCAAGCAAGGGCCATCGTGGTTGTCTTGCTAGGGTGCATGGCAACAGCGACGTACATCACATGGCTGGCATTTCAGGCCGAGCGCAAGCTTGTGCATGCCATTCATCTTGGAACCTTCTTAGGCCAACAGTTGCCTGCGCCAGCCAAAGCAGAAGCAGTTCGCAAGGCCGAAATGCTGACAAACCTGCGGGAAGGCATTGCGATTAACCCGCATTACCGCAAATTCACCGCCATTGCCGCCGAGCAGTTGGCCGCCTCTGGCGACTATGCGAATGCGGTGTGGGTGCTTGAAACAGTGGCAGCGTCGCGCCCTCACGTTCCGGCCATATGGTATGGCCTGGCGATCAACTACGCCCAATTGGGTCAACATGAACGGGCCAGTGCGGCATTGCAACAGGTGCAACGCCTCAAGCCGGATGCAATTGATACGGTGACGCTGAGGATGACGCTTTTGAGCAAGGCCGGGAAGGACGATCAAGCCATTGCGTTGGTGAACAAGTTGTTGGATGCCAGGAAATTTGACTTCGAACTATTGCAGACAGGGTATGCCTTGGGTTTAAAGACGCACAACCAACAATTGGCTGTGCGCTCGCTGGAGTTATTCAACCTGACTTGGCCACAACATGCGGCCGACACCTGTTTTCGGCTGGGCAGCCTCTATGCCAACGCAGTTGCTCCTGACGATGCCAAGGCTTTGGCCGCCTTTAAACAGGGACTCGCCGCGGTCCCGAACCGTGAAAAAGCAAATTTCATCAAACAAATCCCTGAACGCTTTCGCTCACAGTTGTAAAAAAAGCCACCTAAAAAAGTGGCCTCAGAAATGCAATAACGAAGTCGAAATTACATAATGATTTCAGACTATTAATCAATAGCAACAATGCTAGCAGCCGCAGTGTGGGTAGTATCCAACGTAACGGTACAGGAAGCAACGGTACCCTTGGTACCTATACTGGTGACATTGTCAAGGGTATAACCAGTCGGAACCCCACCCTGCAAAATTGCATTGGCTGCCGCTGAGCACGTCTTAGCCGAAGTTGTGGTCCCATTTGCTGTAGTGACACTACGGGCTGCATAGTTGACGGAACTGGCAGAGCTGATACCACCCGCAACACCTTGAACCGCCGCTGTTTGCGCATCACTCTTCAAATCCACAAACTTAGGAAGCGCCACGGCAGCCAGCACGCCCAGAATCACGATCACCATCACCAGCTCAATCAATGTAAAGCCGCGTTGTACATTTTTCATGTTATTTACCGATCAAAAATATTTAAAAACCTGGTTTGAAAATCACTTCAAACTTTTTGCCACCGATTCTTCTCGCGAGAAGTTTCAATAACGGCGCCATTTTAGGCGCAGTGCGGTCAATTTTGGTAACTTTACAGTGCCCCACCCGCACCAGCAGGGGCCCGCTACCGGCCATTAGCTCGCCACTGACGGCAAATTCGTTGCAATGGCTCGAAGGGCTTGTGTTGTGCCGATGCGACAGACGCCCTCCCAGCCACCGTTCCTTGCCAGCGCAGCACGGCAATCCAGGCGGTTGGCTGGTGTGTTCCGGGTTGCATTCCAAGAGGATTTGAATGTACACTTACTTGTACCAATGACAAAACCTATTGACTGGCGAGGCAGCTCACTTCGCGACCTTCAAGCTTTTCCTGACGATGCCAAGCACTATGCCGGGTATCAGTTACGCAAGGTACAAGAGGGCGACCAGCCTGACGAGTTCAAACCCATGCCGGAAATCGGTTCAGGCGTGAGCGAGATCATTGTCGATACGAACGATGGTTGGTTTCGGGTGATGTACGTTGCAAAGTTCGAAGAGGCCGTGTACGTGTTGCATTCTTTCCAGAAGAAAACCAATAAGACCTCTCAAGGTGACAAGGATATTGCCAGGCGCCGCTACGGTGCCGTTTTGAACGAAAGGAAAGTGAAATGAAAACCGATCACCAAAACGATGACTTGAAAAGCACTCACATTACACCGGCTGATGGCAATGTGTTCGCAGATTTAGGGTTCGCACCCAAAGAGGCGGTTGCCATGCTGGCCGATGCGGATGCCCGTATTGCCAAGTCACAAAAATTGAAAAAAGATGCAGCCAAAGCAATCGCACAATGGATGCAATCTGAGAAGCTCACGCAGGTTGCCGCCTCCGCAATTCTGGCTGTATCTCGACCCCGTGTCTCTGATCTGGTGAACGCCAAGCTTGGTCGTTTTTCTCTCGACACGCTCGTCGCGATGCTTTTGCGCACCGGCAAAAGTGTTGACTTGGTTGTTCGCTAAAAAATTCTCGCGCAACGAGGGCGTGGAAAAGGGGCCAGGATCCAATGCTGTTCACTTAAGCCCGTTCGCCCTGAGCCTGTCGAAGGGCTGCCAGGCTTCGACAGGCTCAGCCCGAACGGTGATGGGGCGTTATCTGAACAGCATTGGGCCAGGATCGGATTTTCCGCCCCCGTAACAAACGCAATCAAAATAGTTCGCTATGCTATGCGAGCCGGTTCGAATCAAGGTCAACTTGCCTGTCTTCAGGTCGCCACTCTTGTCGTAAATGAGTAGCCAATCCGGCTCGACATGACATTCGCAGGCACCCTCGTACTCGCCCGACAGTTTGTGGTCACAGTATTGCTCGTCGAGCAGGCGGTCATTCATCAATTCTTTGACAATGGCCCGCATGTTTTCCCAGTCATGACGACCAGAACGCTTGATATGCTTTTTGTCGGTCTTGAACTGGCTTGTCTCTTTAAGCGCTCGTGACATTTCTTTGCTTTATCGTCAAAAGTCTTCTAGCGTGACATCCGTTACTCGCCCTGCTTTGGCGGCCTTGATGGCTGCCAGCGTTTTGGCGTTTGGGCGCGGAACTGCGATCGGCAACCCGCCAGTCTCCACCACGCTGCGCAAGAACAAACGAATCGCAGTACTTACGTCCAGGCCGACCGCATTGAGCACGGCGGCGGCATCACGCTTTAGTTCTGGTTCTACCCGAGAACGTACATCAACGGTCATCATGGCTTAGCTCCTGACATTGATCTGATATGTAGCTACATTGTAGCGCTCAACACGCAAAAGGCAAGTAGCGTTTACAAGTGGAAGCGGTCTTGACTGCCACTGTTGAAAGTTATACTAAAATACGATTTTTTGGAGTGCCCCATGCTTAACGCCTCCCTTCGTCGATCGGGCGGATCGCTCATCATGACAATTCCGCCGTCGTATGTGGAACAGAATCACCTTGAGGCCGGGTCTCGCGTATTTGTCGAGATTAACGGGGCGGAACTCAAAGTAAAGCCGGGTCGCCAGCGTCCCAAACTCTCGGAGCTGTTGGCGGCAACGCCAGAGAACTTGGCTCGCGTGGCCGGTTGGGATGAAATGCCCGCCCTCGGAGCAGAGCTTTGATACCGGAACGGGGTGACATTCTCCACCTTCAATTCGATCCAGCCTCTGGCAAAGAGATGCTGGGCAAGCACTTTTGCCTAGTGGTTTCCCCGCGCTCTTTTAACGCCCGTTTTCGGCTGGCGATGGTGTGCCCCATTTCAGGCGGCGCCTCTGACGTTGCGCGCAATAGCGGGTTCCTGGTTTCCCTGATGGGGTGTGGCCTGCGTACCGATGGCTCAGTGCATGCACATCAACTCAAATCACTGGACTGGGCGGCAAGACAGGCTAGCTTTGTTGAGAAAATCCCAGATGCAGTCCTGCAAGAAGTGCTGCAATGCCTGGTCGCCGTTTTTGAGGACGAGTAGGCTCAGCCGGCTAATTCATCACCTGGCCCTGCCAGACATAGGCTTCTTTGGCCGTCAGCTGCAAAGGCCCCGGCGCGCCACTCACTTGATACCAGGCGATGACGCCACCACTGGGGCTGTCAAGCCATTCGGGGTAAATTGGCAAGTAGCCGACGCAGGCGCAAACCGGGTCAAACACCCATGTGCCAGCAGGCGCTGCCTCCGCTTCGGCCGGGGTCATCTCGCCGATATAGTTGACCGGGTAACGCTGCAGCAGCTCGAACGGGTTGTGTTGTGTCGATGCCACGGGTGAATTCCCTGGCATGACGTGTTTCTGCAAATGGTCGAGCACCAAGGCCGTGCGCAAGGCGCCCAGTGTCGTCTTGACGGCTGATAGCTCGGCCTGCCCCCGCAGCGCCCGCACCTGGTGCATGAACACCAGCGCCAGCACCGCAATCAGCGCCGCCACCAGCGACCATTCGACCATGCGCAGGCTCAGGAACGGCGCCGGACCGGGTTTGAGTCGATCGTTCGCCACGGCTAGCCGCCGCCTTTGCCCATGGCGGCCGATCCCAGGTTCCACAGCGGCAGGAACACGCCCAGCGCCAGCAGCAGTACCAGCACGGCGATGACGGCCAGCAAGATGGGTTCAATCGCCGCCGACAAGCCTTTGATGCTGTAGTCGGTCTCGCGCTCGTACATGCTGGCAATTTCGAACAGCAGGTTGTCGAGTTCGCCGGTTTCCTCGCCGACAGCGATCATTTGCAGCACCACCGGGGTAAAGACGCCGGTGGCGGCGGCGCAGCGCGTGATGGTCTCGCCGCGCTCGATGCCGTCGCGCATTTGCTCGATGCGGCTGCCGATAAAGGCGTTGTCCACGGTCTGCGCCACCACCGTGAGCGCCTGCACCAGCGGCACGCCGCTTTGGCTGGACAAGGCAAAGCTGCGGGCAAAGCGCGCCAGCGTGGCCTTCAAGACAATGTCGCCCACGATGGGCAATTTAAGCTTGTGCGCGTCCCAGCGGTAACGCCCGGCGGTCGTCTTCAGGTAGGCCCGTATCAGCACTGCCGCACCGATGGCGCCCGCCATCAGCAGAGGCCACCAGGCCAGCATCCAGGCCGAGAACCCGAGCAGCCCGCGCGTGATCAGCGGCAATTCCGCATGAAAACCGGCAAACACTTTGGCAAATACAGGAATGACGAAGATGTTGAGAATCACGATCGCAATGGCCATGGCGATCAGCACGAAGATGGGGTAGCGCATGGCCTGCTTGATGCGCTCGCGCACATCGCGCTCAAACTCCAGGTGCTCGTTCAGGCGCAAGAACACTTCGGTCAGGCGACCGGTCATCTCGCCGACCCTCATCATGGAGATATAGAAAGCGCCGAACACGTCGATATGGCGCGCCATGGCGACAGACAGTTCACGCCCCTGGTCCAGGCTGGCGCGAATGTCTTTGAGCATCTCGACCATGGCCGGTTTGGTGGCGGAGGCCTCCAGCCCCGCAAAGGCCCGCAAAATGGGAACGCCGGCTTTGTTCAGGGTGTACATCTGGCGCGAGAACACCAAGATGTCTTCGACCACCACCGGTTTGCGGTTCAGCCGCGTCAGCCAGTTGTCGGGGGCAGCTTCAGTCTTTGGCGCGGCCAGCGCAATATGGATGGGCGCTACGCCGATCGCCATCAACTGGTCGGCCACGCCGCCTTCGGTCATGGCCTCTAACTGGCCCTGAACCGCTTCGCCCCGGCTATTGCGGCCGCGCCATGCGTAGCTTGCCATGCGGGTTTAGGCCG